>JAEEYJ010000051.1 GCA_016291725.1 Solobacterium sp. | reverse complement strand
CAGTGCCTTGGCCTGCTTGCCGTTGATCTTTCCGTCATCGACCATCTGCACCAGCTTTGCCAGATTCTCCGGCTTCAGCGCACAGGTTTCAATGGTCTGCTCATGGTGGTTCAGCCATCCGCTGACATCACCCAGCAGCCAGTTGCAGACACCCTTGGCATTCTTCGAGAACGTCATGACCTCCTCATAGAAGTCCGAGATTTCCTTGTTGGCGATCAGAATGCTGATATCATGGGCGCTCAGACCGTATTCCGCCGCATAGCGCTCCCTTCTGACTTCCGGGAGCTCCGGCATGTGATCCTGAATCTCCTTGATCCATTCCGGAGAAAGACGCACCGGGAAGATGTTGGGCTCCGGGAAGTACTTGTAGTCAACCGTGCCCTCCTTGCGCCTCATCGCAATCGTTGTACCGCTTTTCTCATCAAACCGCCGGGTTTCCTGATAGATCTCTCCGCCGGCGTCCAGCACTTCCTTCTGCCGGTTGATTTCATAGTCCACCGCTTTGCCGATGTTGGCGATCGAGTTCATGTTCTTGATCTCGTTCTTGGTGCCGAGTACACCGGATCCCTTCGGTGCGAGGGAAATATTGACGTCGCAGCGCATGGAGCCTTCCTCCATACGGCAGTCGCTGACACCGAGGTAGTACAGCGTCTGCCTCAGCGCTTCCACGTATGCCTGGGCTTCCGCACCGTTGTGCATGTCCGGTTCGGATACGATCTCGATCAGAGGCACACCGGAGCGGTTGAAATCCAGAAGCGTACGGGTCTTCAGATGGAACTGCTTGGCCGTATCCTCTTCCATGTGGATCCGGTTGATGCGGATTCTCTTCTTGCCTTCCGGTGTATCGATCATGACAAAGCCGTTCTTCCCGATCGGATGGAACTGCTGGGTGATCTGGAATCCCTTCGGCAGGTCGGAATAATAGTAGTTCTTGCGGTCGAACTTCACCAGCGGATCAATCGTCAGGTGCAGTCCTGTGCAGGCCATGATCGCCTTGCGGACGCCTTCCATGTTCAGGCAGGGAAGCGTACCGGGCATACCGAGGTCGATTTCATTGACTGCAGTGTTCGCCCTGCGGCCGTAGGTGCACGGTGCGCCGGAGAACATCTTGGTCTCGGTTTTCAGCTGGCAGTGGATCTCAATGCCGATCGTAGCTTCATATTCCATTTCACTTCACCTCGGCTTTCATATCCTTGTATCCGGTGATTTCTTCAATTGCTTTGCCGAAATCAAACATCGTCGTTTCCTCGAAAGGCCGGCAGGTCATGTTCAGGCCCAGCGGCATATCTCCGTCGAATCCCATCGGAACCGTCATGGAAGGATAACCGCTGAAGTTGCCCATCGCCATATAGTTCTCAACGATCAGATAGTTCGCGCTCAGCTCATCCGCGCTGCTGTCATCCAGGTGCGGAGCAGGATTGTCGGAAGCCGGTGCCATGATCGCATCGTATTCCTTCAGGCATTCCTTCATCGCGGCCACAACCTTGCGGCGCACCTTCTGAGCCTTGCGGAACAAGCGCTCCTGGTTCTCTTCGAACAGACCGTAGGAACCGATGACGAAACGCTTCTTGATCAGCGGTCCGAATCCATTGGTCCGGGTATTCTTCATCAACTCTTCCATCGTCTCGCCTTTGACAACATTGCCGAAACGGATGCCGTCGAGGTTGGAATGGTTGGAAGTCGCTTCGCAGTTGGCAATGAGGTAGTATGCCGGCAGAATGGCCTTCATCAGGTCTTCATCGAAGTCATACATATCCACCTGGGCACCGCGCTCACGCAGCGCGTCCATCAGGTCATTGAACACTTTGATGGTTGCCGGGTTCTTCAGGTTCTTCACCACGTTGCCCAGTACAGCGATCTTTCTGCCGTGCATGTCGGAATCCAGTTCCTTGAGATAATCCGGTACTTCCAGGAAGGAAGAGGTCATATCCCGGTCATCACGGCCGGCCAGCACCTGCAGAGTAACGCAGGCATCCTCGATGCTGCGGGTGAAATAGCCCACGTGATCCAGGCTGGATGCATACGGGAGAATACCATAGCGGCTGATTCTGCCGTAGGTCGGCTTGACCCCGACGATGCCGCAGAAAGCGGCCGGCTTGCGTACGGAATCGCCTGTATCGGAGCCGATAGCCATCGGCACCGCACCTGCCGCAACCAGCGCAGCACTGCCGCCGGAGGAACCACCGGTCATACGGGTAAGATCATACGGATTGTGCGTCGGTCCGGAATAGGCAGATAGGTTCGTACCGCCCATTGCCAGTTCATCCATGTTGGTCTTGGCGATGACGACAGCGCCGGCATCCCTCAGCTTGTCCACGATATGTGCATCGAACACAGGAATGTAGTTCCAGAGAATATTGGACTCCGCTGTTGTACGCAGGCCTTTGGTGCTGACCAGGTCCTTCAGGGCAATCGGCACACCGCGCAGCAGACCGTCTTCCGGCAGTGCCGCAAGCTGGGCGTCGATATCCGCGAATGTAACAACCGCGTTCAGCTTGTCCTGCAGCGCCTGTGCCTTTTCAAACGCCTCACGGACATTCTTCTCCGCATTCGCGCGGTCTTCCCGCATTTCCTTAATCATCCTTCATCACCACCTTCGGCAGGGCAAAATGGCCTTCGATCTTCGTCGTCACGTTGGCCAGTGCGTCATCCTGGGAAATCACATGCGTTACGGTGTCTTCACGCATGAACGTTGTTTCATCTTCAAACGGCCAGATCATTTCTTCGGTATCTTCCGTGTCTACGGCATCCAGAAGGTGAAGCTGGTCCATCAGTGTATCAAACTCTTTCTTGATCCATTCGGCTTCTTCATCCGTCAGCCGGAACATGAGCTGTTCCGCCAGCTTTTTGAAGTACGCCGCGTCTTTTCTCTCTTCCATATGAAAACCCTCTTAACTTATTTATTCTATAAGGTCCTCTGTATTTATTCAACCTTCCCGAACCGTTCCATGAACTCTTCTTCGGAAATGATGGGGATTCCGAGTTCCTTGGCTTTGCGGTTCTTGGAAGATACCGACTGCAGATCATTGTTGATGAGGTAATCCGTCGATTTTGATACCGATCCGGTGACCTTGCCGCCCTGGGATTCAATGTAGGCTTTCAGTTCATTGCGGTTCTTCCAGATATGCACATCCCCGGTTACCACAAAGGTCAGATTCTCTGTCCGGTCTCCCTTCTCTGCCTGGACCGGTTCCGTGACCCGGACCAGCGCAAGCAGGCGGTTGAGCTCTTCGACGTTATCCGGATCCTTGAACCAGGCAACGAACGCTGTACTCTTCTCGGGACCGATGCCGTCCACATGGGCGAACACCTGTGGATCCTCGGTTGTCTCTGCTGTGTGCACCAGATCAGCAAAGCTGTATGCGCTGAGCAGCCTGGCGGCGACATCCGGCCCAATGAGCGGTATGCTCAGGGCATAGATGAGCCTTCCCGCCGGGATCTCCGATGCTTTGGACAG
This sequence comes from Solobacterium sp., assembly GCA_016291725.1. Classification (GTDB taxonomy): domain Bacteria; phylum Bacillota_I; class Bacilli_A; order Erysipelotrichales; family Erysipelotrichaceae; genus Bulleidia. The sequence goes on along the minus strand of JAEEYJ010000051.1, from coordinate 4,584 downwards.
GGCATTCATCAGATTGTCTGCCGACTTCTCCCCGAAGCCTTCCAGCGTACTGATCTCATCACGGTGCTCAGGCAGGCGGTAGATATCCGAAAATCCGCTGATCCAGCCTTCATTGACGAAGCGGGACAGCGTAGCTTCCGAGATTCCGTCAATGTCCATTCCCCCCTTGGATACAAAGCGGGTGAACTTCTTCAGCTGCTTTGCCGGACAGCCGGGATTGGTGCAGCGCAGGGTCTTCGTACCGCTGGCGGGAGAGATGCGGATTTCCGTCTCTCTGCCGCATACCGGACAGACAGCGGGGATTTCCAGCGCACCTTCCGTCCGGCTGACCCGGATGACCTTGGGAATGATCTTGTTTGCTTTGATAACCGAGATTTCCGTTCCTTTGCCGCCGATGCCCAGGCGCTCGCACTCACTGATGTTGCACAGAGAAGCCCGCTTGACCACCGTTCCTTCCAGCTGTACAGGCTCAAAGACAGCGACGGGGGTAATGGTGGAAGCGGCACAGGACCATTCGATGTACTGGAGTGTACTCTGTGCAGCTTCATCCTGCCACTTGAAGGCATAGCCTGCCCGCGTCGCATGATGACCGGTTACGCTTCCCCCTGCTGCGTACGCTGTATCGTCATACACAATCACCAGACCATCGACGGGATAAGGATTGTCTCCGTCGGTGACCCGCTGTGTCCAGCGGTCGATCACCGTCTGTATTTCCTCCAGCTGCGGATTGTCCACCGCCTCCGATTCGACAGGAGAGAATCCTTGATCCTGGAGCCAGTGCATTCTTTCACCCCAGGAGTTCATCTCCTCATCCGCGTGGACCAGGGTGAAAGGAATCCAGCGGAGTTTTCTCCTCCGGAGCTCTTCGGGATCCTTGAGGGTCAGGGATCCTGAAGCCAGGTTCCGGGGATTCGCGTAGTCTTCGTCGGATTCCATCAGGAACTGTTCAAAATCCGCGTAGGAAATCACTGCTTCACCGCGGATGACGAGATGTCCTTTGTAGGGGATTCTGTCCGGGATGCCCTGTACGGCAGGTGCCAGGTGGGTGATGTTCGTTCCTGTATGGCCGTCGCCCCGGGTTACGACACGGGAAAGCCTTCCCCTGTCGTAGGTTGCGACCAGCGTCAGTCCGTCCAGTTTCCAGGAGATCCAGATCTTCCGGCCGTCCGCCCACTTGACCAGATCCGCGGGATTCTTGGTTTTGGCCAGTGACAGGGCCGCGAATTCGTGGGCTTCCTTCTGGCCGGCGATATCATCGGCGGACACATTCCGGGTCGGACTGTCCTCCAGCACAATGCCGGTCTCTTCCTCGAGCTTCTTCAGCTGATCGAACAGTGCATCCCATTCGTAGTCCGTCATCAGTTCATTGCGGCCGTTGTAGTAGGCATCTGCGGCTTCGTTGAGACGGTCCACCATCTCCCGCATTTTTACCATTGCTGTATCTTCCATACTGCTCTCCTAGTTCTTCAGGTCTGCTTTCCGCTTCAGGGTAGGATGACCGGCCAGAAGCTTCTTAACGCCGTGCGGATAGCCGAAGGCTACATCGACATAACCGTTCTCCGAGCGGATGACAATGCCCTCTCCGAACTTGTCATGTACAACCTGCTCCCCCTTCTTGAACTCCGGAACCCCTTTCTGTTCCAGACGGTCGAAGAAGGAGGCATTGCGGTCGGCGAAGAGGATACTGCTGAGCTTCCGTTCCTGTCCGTTTTCAAAGTCGTTTGCTGCGGCGCCGAGGTGTTCAATGCACTCCGGATCGATTTCATCGATGAAGCGGGAGCGGGTGCGTACCCGCTGCAGCATGTAGCTGTATCCACCGGCTTCGGTCAGATAAAGCTTGTTGCGGGCACGGGTGAACGCAACATACGCCAGTCTGCGCTCTTCTTCCAGTCCCCTTCTTCCTTCGTTCATCGCCCGTTCGTTCGGAAAGATGCCTTCATTCAGATCGGATACGAAGACGGTATCAAACTCCAGTCCTTTGGCAGAGTGGACGGTCATGAGCTGTACAAAGTCACTGCCCAGCGTCTCATCGCGGTCTCCGTACAGGGAGACCAGCTGCAGGTATTCCTCCAGGGAACTGTCCGGGTTGTTCTCAGAGAACTCCTTGACGTCTTCGATCAGTTCCTTGATGTTTTCCAGCCGGTCTGTTTCATTCTGTTCATCCAGCATGGCGCGGTAACCGCTTTCTTCCATGATGTGTTCGAACAGTTCGAATACAGGATACTTCTTTTCCTCGGCTTCCTTCTGCCATTTCAGTACAAGATCGGTGAATTCCTTCAGCTTCTTTCCTGTCTTGCCGCCCAGGATCTCCCGCTTTGCGCAGACTTCGAACATGGTGCAGCCTTCCTCGGAAGCCGCCTCGGCAATCGCATCGAGGGATTTGTTTCCGATGCCCCGCTTCGGCCGGTTGATGATGCGCTGGAAGGCCAGATCATCCGCTGTTGCCGTCATCCGCAGATAGCACAGGGCATCCTTGACTTCCTGGCGCTCATAGAACCGGATTCCTCCGTAGATGATGTACGGGATCCTGGCGTCCAGCAGGGCTTTTTCCAGCGAACGTGAGAGGTAGTTGGAACGGTACAGTACGGCAATGCTGCGGTAGTCCGCTCCGCTCTGATGAAGGCTGCGGATCTTTGACGCAATCCATTCAGCTTCATACTGTTCTCCGGCACTGCTGTAGTGCGTGATCTTTTCCTTGCCTTTGCGGCTGGTGAAGAGGTCTTTCTCCAGCCGGTTCTTGTTGTTGCGTATAACCGCGTTGGCACCGTTCAGGATGTGTTCCGTGGAACGGTAGTTCTCATTCAGGGTGATCGTTCTGGCCGAAGGAAAATCCTTGGTGAAGTTCATGATGATGTTCACATCCGCTCCCCGCCAGGTATAGATGGTCTGGTCCGGATCACCGACGACGTACAGGCTGTTTTCCGTTCCTGCCAGCTGCTTGATGAGTGTGTACTGGATCTGGTCAATGTCCTGGAATTCATCCACATGGATGTACCGGTAACGGTTCTGCCACTTGGCCAGTACTTCCGGGTATTTCCGGAACATCCGCACCACCCAGAGAATCAGATCATCAAAGTCCAGCGCCAGCAATTCATTCTGACGCTTCATATAGTATTCGTAGACCTGGGCCTTCGTCTTCTCACCGGAGAAGGATCCGGCCAGTGTATAGGCGTACTCTACAGAGATCTCTGCCGTTTTATTGTTGGAGATGTAGTCCAGCAGAGAACCGTAGGGATAGCGCTGGGCATCGATGTTCAGCTTCTTGTAGGCTTCCTTCAGCACCGTTTTCTGATCATCCGCGTCCATAACGGTGAAGTTCCTCGGCCAGCCCATGGTCTGGATATCCTCCCGCAGAATGCGTACGCAAAGAGAATGGATTGTCGAGATCCACGGCTGGGATGTCTCGTCCGGTATCATCCGGCGGATCCTTTCCTTCATCTCATTGGCTGCTTTGTTGGTAAAGGTAATGGCCAGGATCCGGTAGCCGGGTACACCTTCATCTTCGATGAGATGGGCAATCCGCATGGTAAGCACGCGTGTCTTTCCGCTGCCGGCACCCGCTACAATCCTCAGGTATTTATCGTCACACAGAACGCTTTCCTTCTGGTTCCTGTTCAATGTACTGATATCAATCATATTCTTCCTCTGTTTCCCGCCTATTATACCATGCAGGATGACCTTCCTCGACGGGAAGAAAAGGACATGGCACACATCTCTTTCATTTCACAGAATGACAGATCGGAAATAAAATAGAATCAAGGAGGAAACGGGCAATGATCTATGATTATACGATTACTACCGGCAAGGGTGAAGAGCTGAAGCTGTCGGACTACAAAGGAAAGGTGATCCTGATCGTGAATACAGCGACCGGATGCGGATTCACGCCTCAGTACGCGCCGATTGAAAAGCTCTATGAAGACTACCATGATCTCGGTCTGGAGATCCTGGACATCCCCTGCAACCAGTTCGGTGCCCAGGCACCGGGTACGGATGAAGAAATCCACGAGTTCTGTACCATGCATTTCAACACCACTTTCCCCCAGATGAAAAAAGCAGATGTCAACGGAGAGAACGAACTTCCTCTCTATACCTATCTGAAATCCGAAAAAGGCTTTGAAGGCTTTGATGAACATCCGTACAAGGAACTGCTGGAGAACATGTTCGCGCAGGCCGACCCCGAGTGGGACAAAAAGCCGGACATTAAGTGGAACTTCACCAAGTTCGTTGCGGACAGGGACGGCAATATCGTTGCCAGGTTCGAGCCGACAGCTGACATGGAGAAGGTAGAGGCCTGCATAAAGGAGCTTCTGTAGAAGAGAATCCGTAATATGGAATCCAGAAGAACGGCTCGTATCCGCAGCTGTTTGTGATCCACGAAAAACGCCCCCTGCTGTTCAGCCGCTGTATTCAGCGGATGAATCAGCCAGGAGGCATTTTCATGTCCTCTTTCTCTACTGCTCTTCCAGATACCGGAAGATCCGGCGGTAGAAGTCTTTGTCTTCTTCATTCATCCCGTGTCCGCTGTCCGGATGGATGAACAGTGTACTGCCGGGCAGGCAATCATGGAGCTCGTAAGATGCCTGT
>JAEEYJ010000050.1 GCA_016291725.1 Solobacterium sp. | reverse complement strand
GAGCGCCCGGCGATACCTTCGATGAAACGGTATGTCGGTTTCAGTTCATCCATATCGAACTGCACAGAAGCGACAAGAATATCTTCGTGGCGCTTTCCGTAGCTCTTCAGCCGACTGTAGTGCGTCGTTGCGACCGTCATGGTCTTCCTCTGCCGCAGTTCATTCATGATCGCTATAGCCAGGCTTTCGCCTTCCTTCGGGTCCGTTCCTGAGCCGATTTCATCCAGCAGAGCAAGGCTCTTTGGTGTTGCTTCACGGATGACTTCCGAAAGCTTGCGTACATGAGCACTGAAGCTTGACAGGGACGCAGCTACGCTCTGATCATCGCCGATGTCGGCAAATACACGGTCAAAGAACGGGATCTGCGCTTCATCGGCTGTGACCGGAAAGCCACAGTATGTCAGCAGAACAAACAGTCCGATGATCTTCATCGAAACAGTCTTTCCGCCTGTGTTCGGCCCGGTAATCAACAGCATCGTCCGGGGCTCCTGCAGATGATAATCATTCGCGACAACAAGCTCACGGGCAATCAACGGATGCCGGGCCTTCTTAAGTATCATCGAGCGCTCTTCCGTAAGCTGCGCTGCACATGCGTCATGTACCAGCCCCCACTGTGCTTTTGCAAACAGAGCGTCCAGCATGGATACCGTTTCCAGATTTGCACGTTCTTCTGCCGCATCATTCTTAACCAGAAGGCTCAGCGCACGCAGGATCCGCTCGATTTCTTCCTGCTCACGGGAAATCAGTTCCTGCTTGCGGTTGTTTACCGGTATCAAGGATGCCGGTTCAACATAGGATGCCTGCCCGGATGCGGAATCACCGTAGATCATCCCCCCGAAACGGTTCTTGTCCTGTGCCTTTACGAGTATGACGGCCCGGTTGCCGCGGTAAGTCACAATCCCGTCCACGACACTTTCCGCATTGGATGCGAGGAAGCGCTGCACTGCCGCAGAGATCTGCTGATCAGCAGAACGCAGATCACGGCGGATCTGCCTAAGTTCCGCTGAGGCTTCATCGACGATTTCTCCGTAATCATTGATTGCTGTACCGATGGCCTTTTCCGTGGATCCATGCACCAGCAGTGTTCCGGTCAGTTCCTTTACCGCATCATGCGGTACTTCAATGGCCTTCTCATAGGACAGCACAGAACGAAGTCCTCGGATAAACATCATAACATCCGTCAGTTCCTGAACCGTCAGTGTACGGGAACGTTCCGCATTGTCCAGAGCCTTTCCGATGTCCCTGATCCCGTAGAACGGCATCGGTCCGTACTTGACGGTACACTGCAGAGCGTCACGGATCCGTTCATTGTCCCTTTTGATCATGAGCGGATCATAGGATGGTACCGTGTTGCGGATCCGTTCTGCGCCAAGCGAAAAAGAACAGAGCTTTTCTGTTTCTTCAATAATGGTATCCAGCTCCAGGCTCTTTTCCAGACTCATTGTGCTGAATCCTCCAAGGGTTCATAGCCTCGTTCATCCAGCCAGTTCCGGATGGCTTCGATATCTTTGTTGTCTATCGTACTGATCTGCTCGTAGACGGTATCAAGGATCCGGGAACCATCCATGCTCAGACCTGCACTTTCGGCAATATAGGTGACTGCTTCCCTGATCGTCGAAAACATGGTTTTCTGCTGGATGGAAGCACTGTTCTTCACCAGTCCGGTGTTCATAATGAAGCAGAAGACGAAGATCCAGACCGTTGCGGTAATCATTCCGAACACCCCGCCCAGAAGGCTGCCGATCTGTTTGAACAGCGGTACTTCCTGCAGTCCCTCCGCCAGTTTCTCCAGCAGATGGAAAACGAGCCTGGCACCCAGGAACAGTACAATGAAGCAGAACACTTCATTCATGTATGTATAGATCTTGTCTGCCAATACGGTATCCTGAAACGGTGCAAGTGCCCTCGGCCAGAGATGTACGTACTGACTCATCAGAGTACTGTAGCGGTACGCAATGAACAGGGATACGACTGTACCGAGCGTTGTGATCACCTGGTAGAGAACGCCTCTCTTCCAGCCCACAAGAAAGAACAGTAGATAAAAGACAATAATGCCGATATTGATATACAGCGAATACGCTTCGGGAATTACAAACATAACCTACCTGCTTTCCTGTCTATGTTACCCTCTTTTGTTCAAGTGCGCAAATTCATGGTACTATTTCACCATGAACACTGTAATTACAATGACGCTGGATGAAGCACAGCAGAAGGAACTGGAATACCGGTACGATGCGTTCCGGACGGATCCCCCTGCCTGGGCATTGTTCCAGCTGCGTCCCGAAGGATGTACCATTACCTGTTACAGCAGCGGAAAGACGGTATTCCAGGGAAAACTGGCCGAACAATACGCGGCGGAATACCGTAAAGAGGAAGCGTTGGTGCTTCCGCAGGCCGGATCGGATGAAGTCGGCACCGGGGATTATTTCGGACCGGTCTGCGTAGCTGCAGTCTATCTGGACAGAAACAGTTTGCCTCTGATCCAGAAACTCGGTGTACGCGATTCGAAGCAGATGACGGATGACATCATCCGCCGGACAGCACCGCAGCTGATGGAGCACCTGATCCATTCTCTGCTCATTGTACCACCGGTGAAGTACAATGATATTCACCGCCAGTACAACATGAACGCAGTAAAGAGCCTGCTGCACAACCAGGCATACAATAGTCTGAAGGAAAAGATATCTTTGCCGGAGCTAATGGTGATCGATCAGTTCACGCCCGAGCACTCTTACTACCGCTATCTTCAGGGCCGTGGGGATATCGTAACCGGCATCCGGTTCGAAACGAAAGCTGAGAATGCCTACCCGGCTGTCGGCGCAGCCAGCATCATCGCCAGGTATGCCTTCCTGCGTACAATGGACCGGATGGAGGATGAATGGCAGATGGCCTTCGCCAAAGGCTCCGGGACGGCAGCGGATGACTGTGCCAGGGAATTCGTGCGCCTGCACGGACGGGAGCGTCTTCCTCAGGTAGCCAAGATGCACTTTAAAAACACAGAACGGATCAGCTGATCCGTTCCTTTTTTTTCAGATGTTCATAGAAAGAGGATGCCTGACGGATATCCGTCGGTGTAGGATGGCCTTTTGCAATTCCGCCGATCAGACGGAACGGACCGAATGTATCATACCCCGGACAGCCGAAACTGCCTGCAATACGGCAGTTTCTTTTTCTGAGCACCTCATTGATGTCATTCACATATCCATCGCGCTTCGCACCGTAGGTATACAGCGTGAATACCCGGCTGCCGGACGGAAGCGTTTCTGCCCAGGAAATCAACGGTTTTCCGAAGTGCCCGTAGTAGATCCCGGATGCCAGTCCGATCAGCGTATAGTCGGACAGATTCACCTGATCCGCATCCCGGATATCCACAACTGTTATCTCATCATGCTCCGCAGCCAGGGCATCCACCACCTTGCGCGTATTGCCATGATGCGTGGAGAAGCAGACAATCAGGGTTCTATTTGGCTTCATTGGGAATCTTCTTTACCTGCAGCTTGATTGTATTCTCGATCCTGCACAGTTCAACACCGGCAGCCTTCAGCATCATTTTGCTGGCCTGGGTCGCCTCGGTATCCGCGTATTTGTCCGATTCGTATACGATGCGGACAATCCCCGCCTGAATGATCGCTTTGGCGCATTCGTTGCAGGGGAACAAAGAAACATACAGTGTACAGCCACGCACAGGCCGTGCACTGTTCAGAATCGCGTTCAGCTCCGCATGCACAACAAACGCATACTTCATCTCCAGCAGATTCCTGCCCTCTCTCTCCCAGGGGAATACATCGTCACTGCACCCTTTCGGAAAACCGTTGTATCCGACGGATACGACCCGATGATTATCATCGACTATAGCGGCACCTACCTGTGTATTCGGATCCTTGGACCGGAGTGCGGACAGATGAGCAAGTCCCATGAAATATTCATCCCAAGATAATGTATCGCTTCTTTTCGGCATAGTTTCCTCCTAGAACATATTCTTCAGATAGTTTATATCATACAGTGCATCCAGACGCACAGCCATCCTGTGCGCATGTGCGGACAGT
>JAEEYJ010000049.1 GCA_016291725.1 Solobacterium sp. | reverse complement strand
GAGAATCTCTCACGCAGCTTCGATCTTGCCAAAGAGCAGGGAGTCAGTTTCCGGTTCTATCCGCGGGATATCCAGTCGGAGTACGAGAATACGGCCAGGATCACGTTCTACAACGGAGATACATCGTTCTACGTAGAAGGTGCTTCCCTGGGCGGCGGACGGATTCTCATCACCAGCATCAACGGCCTTGCCTGCGAAGTCTCCGCGACTACGCCGACGGTCATCGTCCAGCAGCGCGACGTAGCTGGCGTTGTCAGTGATGTGTCCACGATCCTGGCGCAGAACGGCATCAACATCGGCATTATGAAGGTCGGCAGAGATACAAGAGGCGGAACAGCGTACTGCATCATTGAGTGCGATGAAATCATTGATCCGGCGGTCTCTGCTGAACTGCGGAAAGTTAAGAATGTTCTCAATGTTACGATTGTGAACATCAAGGCGGAATAGGAGAACAGATATGTACAGAAACGGCGAAGACCTGCTCAGACTGGCGAAAGAGCAGGGAAAGAGAGTGTGGGAAGTAGCGCTCGATGAGGAGACGAAGCTGACCGCAATGACCAGGGAAAGGGTAATGGAGCATTTCTCCAATCGCCTGGATATTATGTTCAATTCCGCAAGGAAGGCACTGGAACACAAACAGAACACCAAAGGCGGACTTGTCGACGGTGTTGCCAGCACACAGTACAACTATTCCCATGGGAATACGATTACCGGCGGATACATCAATAAAGTCATGAGCCTGGCGTATTCCTGCAGTGAAGTGAACGCATCCATGGGAAAGATCTGTGCCAGCCCGACAGCAGGCAGCTGCGGGATCCTTCCGGCAGTGCTTCTGGGTGTGATGGAGGACAAGGATGTACCGCGGGAGACGGTGCTCGAGGCATTGATTACGGCCAGTGCGGTCGGTGCGATCTATACGATGAACGCAACGGTTGCCGGTGCGGATGGTGGATGCCAGGCTGAGTGCGGTGTTGCGTCGAGCATGGCGGCTGCAGCTGCGGCCTACATGATGGGTGCCGACGATGACAAGTGCTTCGATGCGGCAGGCTTTGCGATGATCAACGTTATGGGTCTGGTCTGCGACCCGGTTGCCGGTCTGGTTGCGCTTCCCTGCGCACACAGAAACGCGAGCGGTGCGGTCGGTGCTCTGGTAGCGGCTGATATGGCTATGGCCGGCCAGGTTGCGCACATTCCTTTTGACCAGGTCGTTGACAGTATGTTCAAGGTAGGAAAGATGCTGCCGCCGCAGCTCAGGGAAACAGCTCAGGGCGGTATTGCTACCACACCTGCCGGTCTGGCGATCTACAAGGAAATCTTCGGTTGATTGACAGAAAGGATGATCCGGGGATCATCCTTTTTTATTGCACTGATAACAGTGTATGATGGTAGCAGTAGATGAGGAGAACGGGTATGAAGAGAACGGAACGGATCGCAGAAATGGAGCAGTATCTGGACGAAACAAGAGCCGCTGTGGATGGAATGGCAGAGGCACTGGATGCGTATGAAGCGGCTCAGAAGGGATACCGGAAGCTGTGCGGCTATTACGGCAGTGCGCAGTGGATGGGAGACTTTGCGGCAGATGAAGCAGGAAAGCTTCCTGAAGGCCTGAAGAGGGGTGTACTGTCGGAAGACGGTCTCTATGATCTCATCATGGACAATCATGAACTGATTGTACGGATGATGAAGCTGATGGCAGAGATGGCGCAGTACGGGCAGTTCTGAGGGACGGAAACAGTACTATGAATCCATTGTTTGGCTTTGATGAATACATACCGGACGGGGAACCTCATCTGTTTGAAGGACGTCTGTACCTGTTCGGTTCCCAGGATGAGATGCATGGTCAGAAGTACTCTCCATGCGATTATACAGCCTGGTCCTGTGATCCTGCTGATCCGGAGCACTGGCGCTGTGAAGGCACGATCTACCGGAAGAACCAGGATCCCCGCAACCCGGACGGACGGCTGAGCCTGTTCGCTCCGGATGTTGTGCAGGGATATGATGGGTACTACTATCTGTACTATGAGCTGGAAACGGTGGAGGCCGTTTCCGTCGCCAGAAGCAAAAAGCCTGCCGGTCCGTATGAATACTATGGTACCGTGCAGTACCCGGACGGTGTATCTCCCGAGGCACTGCCGGACTACCCGTATCCGTTTGACCCGGGGCTGTTCCGGGAAGACGGGCGTATCTATATGGCGCTGGGCTTTTCCGTTGATTTTGCGATCAAGGATATGGATCTGAACGAAAGGAACATGCGCGGCGCCTACATTGTCGAACTGGAGAAGGATATGCTGACGATGAAGCATGCACCTGTCTTTGCTGTCCCGGGATGCGGACACGGAAAGGGTACTTCCTTTGAAGGGCATGAATTCCTGGAAGCGTCCTCACTGCGGAAATACAACGGACAGTACTGCTTCATCTATTCCTCGCAGGCGCAGCATGAGCTGTGCTATGCCACAGCAGACAGCATTTACGGTCCCTACACCTATCAGGGGGTACTGATTTCCAATGCCTGGGAGAACAGTCTGAGGAACAACTGGGCGAACAATCACGGCAGTCTGGTGGAGATCAACGGCAGATATGCAATGTTCTATCATCGTCATACCTGCGGGATCCAGTACAGCCGCCAGGCCTGTGCGGAATGGATCCGGCAGGAGGACGGCAGATTCATAACTGCGGAGATCACCTGCCAGGGACTGAGCGGAAAGCTGCTGGAAAGCGGTGTCTATCCTGCCGGTATGGCCTGCTTTGTGCGGGATGGAAAGGAAGGGACATTCATCCCGTTCGGGGGTATACCGATGGATGCAGCGCGGATTGAAGGCACTGCGGTTGTCAACATTACGGAATCCACGCTGGTCTACCGGTACTTTGCGGCTGTGAAGTCCGTTGTGCTGCACATGGAAGGGGATGTGTCCGGCAGCGTTGAGCTGTATCTGAACGGGCGGAAAACGGACAGCAGGACGCTTTCCAGCAGGACAGAGCTGCAGGGAGAAGGAGAGAGTACGGATGTTGAACTGGTATTCCACAGTCCTTCTCCGGTCTGTCTGAGGTATATTGAAGTCAAGGGGTGAAGGCAGATGAACATCTATGACGAAATCCGGAACTATGTTCCCTACAATGAACAGGAAGAGACGGACAAGGAAGGAATGCTGGCTTTCCTCGACCGGTACGGCAATGCGTTTCTGCGGGAGAATGAGCTCGGGCACTTCACTGCTTCGGTATGGATTGTCAATCCTGAACGGACAAAGACCGTTCTTGCCTATCATATTCTGTATGATTCCTGGGCATGGATCGGTGGACACGCAGACGGAGAAACGGACCTGCGGGCAGTGGCGATGAAGGAACTGGAGGAAGAGACCGGGATCCAGCACGCGTACCGTGTGATGGACGGGATCTACAGTCTGGAGACCATACATGTACCGGGGCATGTTAAGCACGGTAAATACGTTTCCAGTCATCTGCACTTCAATGTTACCTGGCTGGTGGAAGCGGATGAATCGGAAACGCTGCAGGTCAGGGAAAATGAGAACAAAGCAGTACGGTGGTTTGCACTGGAAGATGTAGAGAAAGCATCATCCGAGCCATGGATGGTGGAGCATGTCTACCGGAAGCTGATCGATCAATGCCGAAAATTTGATGAAAAAGAGCACGGAATGAACAGTACTCCGGTATAAGGGGATATAATGATCGTGTTTTGGAGGTTATATGGAACAGCTGGAATTCAGATTTGATACACAGTTATTGATTGAAGGACAGGATCTGGACGAAGACCGGATCAACGACTACATTACTGAGCATTTCAAGGGAGACTGCCTGCTGGTGGTAGGCGATGATACCCTGATCAAGATTCACTTCCATACCAATGAACCGTGGAAGATCCTGGAATACGGACAGTCCATCGGGGATATCTACGATGTTGTCGTAGAGAATATGCAGAGGCAGGAAGAAGGTCTGCAAGGCTGAAAAAACAGTCCGTACTTGATGTACGGGCTGTTTTCAGTAACCGTTCTTTTCAACGAACTCACGGATCCGGTCGAATGATTGCTCAGTCAGATCGTGTTCTACGCGGCAGGCATCCTGCAGGGCTGTGTCCTGGTCTACGCCGAGGCTGACGAGGAATGATGTCAGGATCCTGTGGCGTTCATCGATGCGTTCCGCAACGGCTTTGCCGGGCTCCAGAAGATGAAGCGTACCGTCTTTATCCATGGTGATGTACCCGTTCTCCCGGAGTTTTTTCATTGCAATGCTGACACTGGCTTTGCTGAAACCGAGTTCTTCGGCAACGTCAATTGAATGGACATTTTCTTTGCGCTGCTGCAGCTGAAGGATTGTCTTCAGATAGTTTTCTGCGGACTCATAAATCTGCACTGTCTTTTCCTCCGTTCGTGATTACTTCCATTATAAACCAATTGTCAACCGCACAGTTTGCAATTGAATAATTCCGGGCTCTCATTTAAGATTGAGACAGGAACGACAGGCAGTACAGCATTGTTTTTTTACGGTACAAACCGGACAGATACTGCATTTCAGAAAAGAGGAAACCATGAATATCAAAGTAAGCAAGGAAGTACAGGAAGCGCTGGCGGCCGGCAGACCGGTCATTGCGCTGGAATCAACGATAATATCACACGGGATGCCTTATCCCCGCAATGTAGAGACAGCACTTACCGTGGAAAGCATTCTGCGGGAGAACGGCGCGGTTCCGGCGACCATCGGCATCATTGATGGTACCGGTGTTGTCGGCATGAGTCCGGAGGAGATCGAGGCGTTCGGAAAGCGCGGACCGGCAATCCTGAAGGTATCGCGCAGAGATCTGCCGGTTGTTATGGCAGAAGGCATGTGGGGCGCGACAACCGTTGCAACGACGATGATCCTTGCTGCAAAAGCCGGCATTGAGTTCTTTGTGACCGGCGGCATCGGAGGTGTTCACAGAGGCGCAGAGCTGACGTTTGATGTTTCGGCGGACCTGGAAGAGCTCGGCAGAACCAATGTGACAGTCATCTGTGCCGGTGCCAAGGCGATCCTGGATCTGCCCAAAACACTGGAAGTGCTGGAAACGAAGGGTGTTCCGGTACTGGGATATCAGACAAAGGAACTGCCGGCTTTCTATACCCGCAGCAGCGGTCTGCAGCTGGATTATGAGCTGAAGGACGCACAGGATGCGGCCGGGATCATCAAAGCCAAGCGTGACTGGGGATTGGACGGCGGTGTGCTGATCTGCAATCCCATTCCCGACGAGTACTCCTATGACGCGGCTGAAATCAACGCGGTCATCGATGACGCTGTGAAGGAAGCGGAGGAGAAGGGGATCAAGGGAAAGGAAATGACCCCGTTCCTGCTGGCCAGAATCGCCGAGATTACCGGTGGACGTTCGCTGGACGCAAACATCCGTCTGGTGTTCAACAACGCAGCGGTCGGTGCGAAGATCGCTGCAGCCTACTGTGCATTGAAGAACCATGACTGAGAACATTCAAAAAGAAGATATTCTGACAAAGGAAAGGATCATAGCTGGGCTCCATGCCCTGGGTGTCCGTGAAGGAATGCTGGTGGAAGTGCACGCTTCCCTGTCTTCCATGGGCTGGGTGCTGGGCGGTGCCCGGACGGTCGTGGATGCGATCCTGGAACTGATCGGGGAAGAAGGAACCATCCTGATGCCGGTGCATACCACGGACAATTCGGAGCCGAGCAGCTGGGTGAACCCGCCGGCGGAGCCGTCTGCCTGGCAGATGATCCGCAGTGAGATGCCGGCATATGATCCGGAGCACAGTGATCTGAAGGAGATGGGTGCTGTTGCGGAGAATCTCATCCGCAGGGAAGGTACGGTGATTTCCAATCATCCCACGCTTTCCTATGCGGCGAAGGGCAGGTATGCCAGCCTTCTGTGCAACCGGCAGTCCATGCATTTTCCTTTGGCCGAGGAATCTCCGGCAGCGAGGCTGTACGAACTGAGAGGTTCCGTACTGCTGCTGGGTACAGGATTTGATAAGTGCACCTGTCTGCATCTGGCGGAATACCGGACAGAATCCCGGCCGATCATTATGGAAGGAGCCAGCATCCGTACGGAAGAAGGTACAAAGTGGAAGAAGTACCTGAACCTGGATCTGGACGCGGAGTTCTTTCCGGCAGTGGAAGAGATCATGCGCAAAAAAGGCATGATTTCCGAAACAATGATCGGATCATGCCATGCAATGCTGTTCTCTGCCTCCCAGGCAGTGGATGAAGCGACGCAGTATCTGTCGCAGACCTCTGTGTTTGATCTGTACCGCTAGATATGCCAGTTACGGGCAGTCCAGGCAGCCGCAATTGCCAGGGCTGCCTTTTCCATTGTCTCTGTGATTTCATCGTCGAAGCGTGCCGGTTCGGGAGAATCCAGATCGATTTCAGCGATGCAGGCACCATCGATGATCACAGGGACGCAGAGTTCGCTTCTGCTTGCGGAATCACAGGCAATATGACCGGGGAACGATAGTACATCATCCACGCGCTGCGTTCTTTTTTCCCTCCAGCATGCACCGCAGACACCTTTGTCAAACGGGATGTGTGTACAGGCGGTCTTCCCCTGGAACGGTCCGAGAACGAGTTCGTTCCCGCGCACCAGGTAGAATCCTGCCCAGTTCAGACGGTCATAGGTTTCGTTGATCAATGCACTTGTGTTGGCGAGTGCCGCAATGGCATCCGGTTCGTCGAGAAAGCTGTTCAGCTGTTCCAGAAACAATGTATTCATGGTTGCATTGTAGCATAGACAAATCTAAGATAGTAGTAGGAACAGGGGTGCACTCCGGTGCTGAGAAATACCCTTTGAACCTGAACTAGGTTGCACTAGCGTAGGGAGTTTCTGATTCCTTGCGCCTTCGTGAATGGAGGTGTTTTTTCATGAAAAACAATCAAGTCAAGGATATGGCCTACATGGCATTGTACCTTGCGCTCTTTGTCGTACTGGACTGGCTGTCCAACCAGATCGGTCTGTTCAAAATGCCGCAGGGCGGTACGCTCGGCCTTGGAGTCATAGCGCTTCTGATGGCTGCCTACCATCTGGGATGGAAGAAGGGCACTGCCGTCTGCCTGCTGTCCGTTATACTGCAGTTCATGACCGGACAGATGTACATTGTACAGCACAGCGATGGATTTTCGCTGTTTATGATCCTTGTTCAGTTCCTGATGGAATATCCCCTGGCTTTCGGGATCTACGGGCTGGCCCCGCTGTTTCCGAATGCCGGTAAACTGTGGACAGGCATTGCCGTCACCAATCTGATCCGGCTGATGCTTCATGTCATTGCCGGTACCGTTTTCTGGGCAACACCCTGGTGGGGAAGTTTCACCTACAACGCGTTCTATATGATACCGACCATGCTCGTCTGCCTGATCGTGGTTCCTGTTCTGACCGAACGGATCCGCCCGGCAGTACATATGTAGAAGAGCGATTGCGGTTTTGCGCCCGGCAGTAGTAGAATAGACAGGTATGCTGATACCTGCAAGCGGCAAGGAAATATTCATTCAGAGCTTCAAGCACAACGGAGATCTGCACCGTACCTGGTGCAAGGGTTTTGTGGTAGAGGCGGATGAAAAGCACACGGTTGCGGTCACAAACAAAGCGTGGGTGATCGAAGCGGACGGAAGAAGATGGCTGACCCGTGAACCGGCGGTCTGCTTCTTCTACAGCGACCGCTGGTACAATGTGATTTCCATGATCCGCAAGACCGGCATCTATTATTACTGCAATATCGCATCGCCGAGCATTTATGATGGAGAGGCGCTGAAGAACATCGACTACGATCTGGATGTCAAACTGTATCCGGACTGGTCCTATCAGATCCTGGACGGCAATGAATACGAACTGCATGCCGGACAGATGCAGTATCCAGCGCGGCTGATGCGGGTCGTCGATGATCAGCTGCAGCGTCTGCTGAAAGCGATGGAAGCTGAGGAAGACCCTTTCAACAGTGCCTGCATCGAGCATTACTACGCGCTTTACCGGAGTATGGAAGCGCACCGGAAAGGCCATGAAAACAGTTGAATCTGCAACTGTTTTTTTTGTTGTAAAAACTGTTGCCAAGCCTTTATCCCTGTGCTATATTACCTTTACCGCTGTAAAGCGGTGAGGATTCACCGTAAGTGTCAATTGCATAAACAATCCATCAGGATGGTTTATTATGCACTGAAAATGATCCTGGAAGAAGATACGGAACACCGGAATAAAAAAGTGTTGACATTCCGGATAAACAAGTTTAGTATCTATGATTGCACGGGAAAAACAGAAAACGTGCACCGATCTTTGAAAACCAAACAGGAATTAAGCAACAAGACGTCAAAATTTATTTATGGAAAAGACTATGACTAAGGTCATAGCGAGCTAAGAACAAATGGAGAGTTTGATCCTGGCTCAGGATAAACGCTGGCGGCGTGCCT
>JAEEYJ010000048.1 GCA_016291725.1 Solobacterium sp. | reverse complement strand
TTCACGGCAGGACTTCCGGCTGAGCATTGTTTCTTTGAATTCCATATTCTTCCTCCATCAGTACATGTCTTCTGTATACGGGGTGCAGGATCTCTCCGTCCCCGGCGGCAGAACGGAACAAAAGGTGCAGCATTCACCGCACCCTTTGTCTGCAATCGTCAGATCAGCCGAAATAACGCTTCAGCAGGCCGGCAAACGCCTTGCCGTGCCTTGCCTCATCCCTGGCCATCTCATGGACTGTGTCATGGATCGCATCGAGACCGAGTTCCTTGGCACGCTTTGCCAGATCCGTCTTGCCGGCTGTTGCGCCGTTCTCCGCGTCAACACGCATCTGCAGGTTCTTCTTGGTGGAATCCGTCAGAACTTCACCCAGGAGCTCTGCGAACTTCGCTGCGTGCTCTGCCTCTTCAAACGCTGCCTTCTCGTAGTAGCCGCCGATTTCCGGATAGCCTTCTCTGTAGGCGACTCTGGCCATGGCCAGATACATGCCGACTTCCGAGCACTCTGCTTCAAAGTTGGCACGCAGATCCATGATGATATCATCACGGACACCCTTGGCAACACCGAGCACATGCTCAGCAGCCCAGCTCATACCCTCTTCCACCGGCACGAACTTTTCCTTCGGCTGCTTGCACAGCGGGCACTTCCAGTCTGCCGGCAGATCAGCGAACTTTACGCCTTCCTTCTCTTCGTCATAGATATGACCGCAAACGGTACACCTGTACTTCATAGACATTCTCCTTCCATTATTGTCTCCCGTAGATTCCCTGATCCACGGATATGTCCTGCTTTCATTATAATTGTTCCGCGGGAAATCCGTCACTAAACTTCTTTATGACCACCAAAAAGAAAACGCTTCATGAAGCGTTTCTTTTCTCACGTATACTGCGGGCTATGGACAGCACAGCCCACATAACGCTGATACCCAGCGCAATGGACAGTGCGTACTGCAGCGTCAGGACGGCATTGACCTTTGCACTGACCCAATCCTCCGTACCGATGCCCAGCATCGTATAGTACAGATTGGAGCCGGGAACCAGCGGAATGACTGCCGGTATGAAGAACAGCACAGCAGGCGCCCTCTTCACCCTGGCAAGGATTTCTGCGTACAGAGCAGAGAACGCAGAAGCGAACAGGCAGGACAGGAAGATGCCCAGTCCGACATCCACACCGAACAGATAAATGCCCCAGCTGAAGAAGCCGCCCAGGGAAGCAGAGAACAGATGATTCTTCGGCACATGGAAGAGAATCGCAAAGCCGAGCGATCCGATGAAAGCTGTCAGAAGCTGTACTGCGTGAACCATCATGCGCCTGCCCCCGTCACCATAATGGCAAGAATGAATCCATAGGCCAGGGAAACAGCACAAAGGATGCTCTCAATCAAGCGCAGGGAACCGGAAATCGTATCACCGACCAGCATATCCCGTACGGAAACCGTAATCGCAACTCCGGGAATCAGCAGCATGATATCGCCGATCATGATCATCCCGAAGTCCAGGACCGGGAATATCAGTGTCAGCAGGCCGGTCAGGCAGCCTGCCGCAAAGGCACAGGCCAGGTTGAAGGAAACAGTATTGGGAAAGAACCCCCGTACCTTTTTCTGGACCAGACCGATAAGCACGCCCAGAACACCGGCAGCCAGACCGTCCCAGATGGAACCGCCGAAGAACACCGCAAATCCCCCTGAAGCCAGTGCACTGCCGGCATAGAGGGACAGTGGATGTTCATGGGTTTCTGTGGTTTCTGCCAGTCTGCGTTCCAGTTCCTGCCAGGAAAACGGCTCCGTGCAGTACTGGCGGCTGAGATGGTTCAGCTGCTCCAGCACTGTAAAATCATTGGAAGCGTTCTTTGTAACACGCCTTGTCTCGGTGATCGTCTCCCCGTCCGGGAAGGTCATGGTAATCACGATGCTGGAAATGATGACGAATACATTCATATCCGATGCGCCGGATGCAGTCCCCATGCGGGAGATCGTGTCTTCAACACGGTAGATCTCCGCTCCGCTCAGCAGCATCCGTTCGGCCATATCCAGCAGTACATGCAGCAGTTTCTTTCTATCGTTCATGTTTTGCGGTTGTCCTTATATAAAGCAGAACTGATTATATCATTGTTTCCTGCCCTTCAGAACAATGGCTTCATATGCCCGGCAGAGCGCCGCGGATGCGTCCCTGGCGTTCTGTGTCCAGAACAAAGCATCAAACGAGTGGATATCGCCGTGATACACATCGACGTGCGCAGGTACACCGGCTTCCTGCAGGCTGGAGATATAGGACAGGGTCTCATCGTGGAACGGTTCTCCGTCCAGTACGTAGGTATAGGCTGCGGGAAGCCCCCGGTAATCCGTTTCCCTGGACACGGACGCGTACTTCGGCACTCTGTCCGTCCTGTACAGATCCCGCAGGTATACAGACCATCCCCGGTGATTCCTTCTTGTATTCCACCCTTTACCGTGATTGTCCGCGGATGATGGTGTATCCTCACAGTCCAGCATCGGATACAGCGGAATCTGCATGCATACAGGAATGCGGTCATGATCCCGGTTGTACAGGCACACCGCCGCCGCAAGACCGCCGCCTGCGCTTTCACCGCCCACGATGATGCGCTCCGGATCCACGCCCAGCTCCTCTGCATGCCGGTACAAATACCGGAGGGCATCCATACAGTCATGGAGAGCGGCGGGATAAGGCGCCTTGCCTGCGAGCCGGTATTCCGGAGATACCACAACGGCACCGTACCTTCCGGCAAGCATTTTCCCCTTCGACCAATGCACCATCGCAGCCATGCCCAGCATGTACCCTCCGCCGTGGATCCAGAGAATCCCGGGTACAGGATTCTGAATCTTCGGACGCAGAATGATCAGCTTCATCCGTCCGGATGATGTTTCAATAGACCGGTGTTCGGTTCTTAGTGCATATTTCTTCATATTCACCATTATAATGAAAGCAGGGAAGCGAGGTACAATTATGTTCCGTCCGATGAGAAGATTCAAGCAGCAGATGACAGCAGAAGAGTGTACAGCAGTGCTCAGCAGCGGCAGGCGCGGTGTCCTTGCCGTACTCGGCGATGATGGCTATCCCTACGGTGTACCGCTGAACTACTGGTACAGTCCGGAAAACGGAAAGCTGTACTTCCACGGTGCCAGGGAAGGCCACAAGCTGGATGCCGTCAAACGATGTGATAAGGTATCATTCACGGTATTCGATGAGGGTTTCTACAAAGAAGGCGACTGGGCAGCCTGGGTGCACAGTGTGATCGTCTTCGGCAAGGTCCGGATCGTGGAAGATGAAGCAGAAATCACGGAGGTTGCCAGGCAGATCGGGCTGAAGTACTACCCGGATGCGCAGGAAGTCATGGAAATCCTGGAACATACAAAAGGCCGCATCGGAGCCATGGAGATGACCATCGAGCACATGAGCGGCAAGCTCGTGCACGAAAAGTAGCAGATACAGAAAACCGGGACAATCATCCCGGTTTTTGCTTTGTTCAGTTTCCTGTATAGCAGTATCCCCTTCCCCAGTGGGAACGGATATACCGCGGGCGGGAGGGATCTTCCTCCAGTTTTTCCCTTATGTGGCGGATATGCACCGCAATGGTTCCTTCCGTAGCGAACGGTTCCATTTTCCATACATTGCGGTAGATTTCATCCGCATTGTAGATGGTGTCCGGATGGCTGCAGAGAAAGCGCAGGATCCCGTATTCGGTCGGTGTCAGGTGATACGTTCTGCCGTGCAGGGATACCGAGCGTTCCTTTTCATTCATGATCATGGATATATGCCTCCCTGGCCTCCAGGAACTCCTCCAGCGGAAGCGGTTCCTCATCATTGATCACCGGAGCATAGACCGTCACAGTACCATACTGTGCAAGTTGCTTCAGTTCTTCCTCCGTGAACAGGGTTTTCATATTGTACTGCCAGTAGTTGAAGTCGTCTGCCTTCTCTCCTATACCTCTCCGGTTATAGATCTGCAGCCAGCCATTGTAGTAGATTTCATCCCCTTCATAGAAGCGGTTGATCGCATCCCTGCGCTTTTCTTCCATGAAATCGATGGCCGGCCGGTCCTGTGCTCTCAGGGGTACAGGGAGCTGTACTTCCACACTGACATCCGCATAATGGTTCCAGAATTCCTCGGTCTGTTCCCGGTTGGTAAGATCATACATGTCCACTGTTGCCCAATAGGAATACACAAGTGCGTCGCCTTCCTCCAGACGGTAGCTGTCAGCCAGCCCGAATCCGCGGGTGCTCCAGGCAGCGGCGGACAGAGCGAAGCTCAGCAGTATACCTGCCAGGAACACACCCAGATCCTTCAGACGGATCTGGATCTTGCGCCTGTAGATGAACATCGCAACGATGTAGATCAGCAGCAGG
>JAEEYJ010000047.1 GCA_016291725.1 Solobacterium sp. | reverse complement strand
TGTCCACCGCAGCTCTGGCAGATGAAGGGATAAAGCTCGGCATCGGCAGTGACATTGCCGGAGGACATACCCCGGCCATCTACACTCAGATCGCCAAAGCTGTCCAGTTCTCCAAGATCAAAACCTTCTATGAGCCGGAAGGGAATAAGGCGCTCCCCTTCGCGCAGGCATTCTATATGGGAACCAAGCAGAGCGGTTCTGCGTTCGGGAATGTTGGAAGTCTGGAACCGGGATATGCCTTTGACGCGCTGGTGATCGGCGGTGTACAGGACCCGTTCCAGAAGCTCTCACCGGCGCAGTCAGTGGAGCGCTTCTGCTACCTGGGAGAATCCAGCAATATTCACGCACGCTATCTTCACGGAAAGAGAATAGGGTAAACAATATGACGTACAAAGTAACCATCGGCAGGGACAATCAGCTGCACGGCCTGAAGAAGGACCGGTATGAAGCAGGAGAGACTGTGGAATTCTGGATCATGATTGCAAGCGATACGGACTATACCGTCACATCACCGCAGGCGGAATTGTCTTCCGGCAATGTGGATCAGGGAGGCAGGTGGCACTGGTCATTCATCATGCCTGCCTGTGATGTCACGGTTGATATCTCATCAAGAAACACGATGACGGCATTGGGGAACAACAAAGCACGGAACTGTTTCTTCCGGAAGAAGAAATCCAGCAGAGTCTGTCCGGAATGCGGTGCTGAAGTGGAGGAAGGGCAGAAGTACTGCCATGAATGCGGAAGGAAGCTGGATCTATGAAGAAAGCAGGAACACAGATCATTGAAACGGAGAGGCTTATCCTGCGGCGGTTCGTGATGGAAGATGCGCCGAATATGTACCGCAACTGGGCATCGGATCCGGAAGTCACCAGGTACCTCACCTGGCCGGCACATACCGGTCCGGAGATCACTGCCATGATCCTGAAGGAATGGATCCCGCAGTACGAGCAGGGGGACTTCTTCAACTGGGCAATTGAGTATAAAGAAAACGGCGAAGCCATCGGCAACATCTCGGTCGTCAAAGTGCAGGAAAGCATCGATGCGGCGGATATCGGCTACTGTCTGGGCAGGGCGTACTGGGGCCGCGGCATCATGCCGGAAGCCCTCCGTGCTGTCATAGACTGGCTCTTTGAGGAAGCAGGAATGAACCGGGTTGCCGCTGCCCATGACCGGAACAACCCGAAGTCCGGCAAGGTTATGCAGAAAGCCGGCATGCAGTATGAAGGCATCCTGCGGCAGGCGGCCAGGAACAACCAGGGAATCTGCGATGAAGTATGGTACAGCATCCTGCGCAGTGAGTGGGAGAAAAAAGGAAGGTAACGATATGTATACATTTATCTGCTATGAAAAGTGCGGCACCTGCCGCAAAGCCGAGAAGTGGCTGAAGGAGAACAACATCGCCTATACCAAACGGTTCATCAACGAAGACAATCCCAGTGCGGAAGAACTCAAGGAATGGATCCCGCAGAGCGGCAGGGATCTGCGGAAGTTCTTCAATACCAGCGGAAAACGGTACCGGGAAGGCAATATCAAGGAACGCCTGAAGACAATGACGGACGAAGAAGTCTATGATTTGCTTGCATCGGACGGTATGCTTGTGAAGCGCCCGGTTCTGGTCGGTGAAGGTGCCGTGCTCAGCGGCTTCAACGAAGAGGAGTGGACCGCTGCACTGAAGCAGAAATAGTGCACAGCACAAAAAAAGAAGAGCCTGTGCTCTCCTGGAAACTCTCGGAAGAGAGTTTTTCTGTTACAGTTTAACTACGTTGGAAGCCTGAGGGCCGCGGTCGCTCTGGGTGATATCGAAGGAAACTTCCTGTCCTTCCTCCAGTGTGCGGAACCCATCAGCTACGATCGCTGTGTAGTGCACGAAAATATCCGTACCGTCTTCGGTCTTGATAAATCCATAGCCTTTTTCAGCGTTGAACCACTTCACCTTGCCTGTTGCCATTTTGAGTCAATTTCTCCCTTTCTGACGTGTGTTAATTTTCACAAATCTACATTCTACTTTATCATCACCATTCAGAAATATCAAGATTATTGCATGAAGAAACACACGGGATTCCGGGTTGCGGGAGGGGTGCTCTCTGACTATAATATATTCATAACGGAAAAGCGAAGAAGGAAAGAGTAGGTGCCCGGAAGGAGGCAGAGAGCGTACGGTCGGTGGAAGTGCGTTCCTCGAAGGCATTGAACATGGCTCCGGAGCCGGTGCTGCGAAGGACAGTAGCAGTACACGTACACCTGCGTTAAAGGCCAGAGTGGTTCGCAGTGCGAACAAGACAAAGGTGGTACCGCGTGCAAGGCGTCCTTTCGGGGATGCGTTTTTTATAGGAGGCAGAGGTATGGAAAATAAAGGAAAGTATTATCTGACAACAGCGATTGCCTATACATCGGGCAAGCCGCACATCGGCAATGAGTATGAAATCGTTCTGGCGGATTCCATTGTCAGGAGAAAGCGCCAGGAAGGCTATGATGTACGGTTCATGACAGGAACAGATGAGCATGGACAGAAGGTGGAGGAGAAGGCGATCAAGGCCGGCAAGTCCCCGAAGGAGTTCGTTGATGAAGTATCGGAGATCATCAAGGAACAGGATGCGATTCTGAACATTTCCTATGATAAGTTCATCCGTACAACGGACCCCTATCATGAGAAGCAGATCCAGAAGATCTTCCGCAAGCTCTATGACAAGGGTGATATCTATAAAGGACACTATGAAGGCCTGTACTGCCATGAGTGCGAATCTTTCTACACCCAGAGCCAGCTGGTGGACGGCAAGTGCCCGGTCTGCGGCGGGGAAGTCGTACCGATGCAGGAAGAAGCCTACTTCTTCAGAATGAGCAAATACGCAGACCAGCTGATGGAGTATATCGAAACCCATCCGGAATTCATTCAGCCGGAGAGCCGGAAGAATGAGATGATCAACAACTTCCTGAAGCCGGGTCTCCAGGATCTGTGCGTATCCCGCTCCACCTTCAAGTGGGGTATCCCGGTAGACTTTGACCCGGGGCATGTCGTCTATGTCTGGATCGATGCACTGTCCAACTATGCGACCGGTGTCGGACTGGATGTGGACGGAGACCAGGGTGATCTGGCAGACGCCTACGCGAACGGCAAGTACGGCTACGGCGAAATCCCGGCGGACGGACACGGTATGTACGAGAAGTACTGGCCGGCGGATCTGCACCTCATCGGCAAGGACATCGTACGTTTCCATACCATCTACTGGCCGATCATGCTGCTGGCGCTCGGTGAGCCGCTGCCGAAGCAGGTGTTCGGACACCCGTGGCTGCTGGTCGGTGATTCCAAGATGTCCAAGTCCAAGGGCAATGTCATCTACGCGGACGATCTGGTGGATATGTTCGGTGTAGACGCGGTACGGTACATCATGCTGCATGAGATGCCTTTTGCCCAGGACGGTCATATCACCTATGATCTGATGGTGGAGAGAATCAACTCCAACCTGGCAAACAATCTTGGCAACCTGGTCAACCGCACCCTGGCAATGCAGAACAAGTACTTCAACGGCCAGATCATCAATCCGGCTGTGGAAGAGCCTGTGGACGAGGAGCTGAAGGCACTGGCGCTGAAGACGGCGGAGAAGGTGCAGGAAAGCATGGATACGCTGCATGTAGCGGATTCCATCGATCATATCTTCGATCTGCTCGACCGTACCAACAAGTATATTGATGAAACAACACCGTGGATTCTGGCCAAGAACCCGGACCAGATCTCCCGTCTGGCAACCGCGCTCTACAACATGCTGGAAGCCATCCGCTTCGCGGCTGTACTGCTGGAACCGTATCTGCCGGATGCCTCTGCTAAGATCCTGAACCAGCTGAACACCGATCAGCGTGATCTGGATTCCCTGAAGGAATTCGGAAAGCTGGAGACCGGACGCAGTGTTACGGACAAGCCGGAAATCCTCTTCAAGAGACTGGATGAGAAGGAAGTCATGGCGCAGGTTGCGGCCATTGAGGCAAAGCAGAAGGCCGAAGCCAGGAAAGAGGAAGAAAAGAAGATTCCGGAAATCGATATCGAAGAATTCGGGAAGATGGACCTGCGGGTAGGCAAGGTCGTATCCTGTGAGAAGCACCCCGATGCGGACTCCCTTCTGATCATGAAGGTCGATCTCGGTGAAGCAGAACCCCGTCAGATCGTCTCCGGCCTGGCAGGAAGCTATACCGCAGGCCAGATGATCGGCAAATACATCGTTGTCGTCGCGAATCTCAAGTCCACCGTACTGCGCGGTGTAGAGAGCCAGGGCATGCTGCTGGCAGGCAAGGACAACGGGCAGTACGCCGTAGTCGAAGTGAACGGTCTGAAACCCGGCACAAAGATCATGTAACCCGGAAAGGGACAGTGTTCTGTCCCTTTCTTTACCAGAGCGCAATTGCGGTATCATTGAACCAATGGCAATGGTCCTGGAAGGAGATCTATGAGTACATATACAATCATCGACCGTCAGGACGAAGGTTCCCGGATCCTGGCGGATAAGATCCGGGAAACACTGAACAACGCAGGATACCGGGAAGATACGGGCGTCCCGGATACGGTTTTCGTCGTCGGCGGAGACGGTACATTCCTGTACGCGGTGCACCAGTACCTGGAGCACCTGGACCATGTACGCTTCTACGGCATCCATACCGGCACGCTCGGATTCTTTACAGATTACCGTGAAAGCGAGCTGGATGCGTTTCTTGCGGCTTTTCTGGAAGGGGATGTGAAGGAATCCGTCTATCCGCTGCTTCAGATCAGTGACGGCCGGAATCTGATGTACGGTCTGAATGAAGTCCGTGTAGAAAACATGACAAAGACCCAGGT
>JAEEYJ010000046.1 GCA_016291725.1 Solobacterium sp. | reverse complement strand
TCTGCCGTCTTCTTCCGCTGCAAGACCGTAATCAGCCGGTCCGGTTCCGAATCCTTCGTAATAGACTGCCAGTTCCGGACGATCAACGATCGACCGGTCCGGGTGTGCCGTTCCTTCCGGTACAAAGATGGCCTCGTACAGGAAATCCTTCAGGAGATCCGTCTCATCTTCCCGTAGCTTCTGCAGGATCATTTGTTCCACCCCGCAGTATCCTGGATCAGGCTGACCGGGATTGCTTTATTCTGTGCTTCATTCATCTATGTCTACCTTCGGAGTGTATGGCAGGCTGCCTGCTGCTCATCTGCTGTGATGCGCCAGCCGGCTGCACTCCCTGCATAGGCCGGCGCCTTCTGTTGATCTTCATAATCTATTGTATACAGTTCCCCTGCCCCTGCAAGCACGAGGACAGCTGTTGCGGCCTCTGTTTTCTCACAGGTAAATCCACCCTGGAAACAGAAACGGCTGAACCGATCCTTCCTATCCATATTTGCGCTGAAACGGCAGGTACAGCAACTGTAGATCTCCTTTCCCTGCAGGATTGCGCATATAATGATATCAACAGAGGTTTTCATATGAACAAAGCAGTACCTGTACTGACCGTGATCGGTTTCCTTCTTCAGTTCCTTTTCATCAAGGTGGAACACGAAGAAAAGTATCTGCCGGCGGACCTCCTGAAAGGCAGTGCCTCCCTGATGTTCGTAATCATCGGATACACTGCCTGGATGACCGTAAACAATCCCTTCAACCGGCTGTTCTTCATCGGTCTTCTGTTCGGACTGATCGGTGATGTGCTGCTGAATCTGCGCTTTGTATTCCCCAGGTCCGGACAGAAGATCTTCCTGGCTGGAATCGTCGCCTTCCTCATCGGGCATATCATCTATCTGCTGGCACTCATTCCCCAGGCAAGGTATGCATGGGTCTGGCCCTGCGCCATTGGCGGTGCACTTGCGGCGGCTGCCCTGCTCACCTATATCTTCAGGACCATGGAAGTCAAGAAAGCATTCAAGGTCTTCGGTGTTTTCTACCTGGGTGCGGTATTCATCATGACGGCGATCGCCCTGGGCATTGCATTCCACATACCGAACAGACGCTCCATCATCTATGCGGTCGGTGCAGTGCTGTTCACACTGTCCGATGTGGTACTGATCTTCAATACCTTCTCCGGTACTACGAAGTTTTCCCTGCGGATCACCAATCTGACGCTGTACTACATCGGTCAGATGATGATTGCCTGGTCATTGTTCTACTGATTTCCATTCAAGGAGGTAAAAACATGGAGTACAGACGTTTCAAGGATACGGTCATTATCCGGATGGATCCGGGCGAAGAGATTCTCGAAGAGATGCAGAAAGTCGCGGAACAGGAGCACATCCAGCTCGCATCCGTCAGCGCGCTCGGGGCAACCAATGACTTCACGGTCGGTGTCTTCGATCCGGCTGAAAAGAAGTACTATGCTAATCACTTTACCGGCAATTATGAAATCGTCTCGCTGGCCGGGACCATCAATACGATGAACGGTGCCTATTATGCGCATCTGCACCTGAGCGCAGGCAATGACAAGGGGCAGGTGTTCGGCGGCCACCTGAACAGAGCAGTGATCAGTGCCACATGTGAAATGGTGATCCGGATCATTGATGGAGAAGTCGACAGGGTATTCAACGAAGAGCTCGGTCTGAACCAGTACAGGTTCAACTGATCATGCATAACTGTTTCCCCCGTTCATCAGTATATCCAGACACAAAGAAAAGCCCTGTCTTCCCGGACAGGGCTTCTTTACGCTGTATTGTCCTTCAGGCTCGTTGCCGGCTATTCTGCATAGAAGTCAAAGTTGACCAGTGCCTGTTCCGCAAAGTAGTCAAGGCCGACGTACATGCTCTTTTCTTCGTTGTAGAGCGCAATCTGCTTCAGACTGCCGACAAGCTCCGGGTTCGTTCTGTCAAAGCCGGCATTGTTCAGCTGTTCTTCATAGGCATTCAGGAATTCTTCTGCCTTTTCAGCGCTTTCGAAAGTCTGGCTGACGGTAATGAATGCCTTCAGATCCTGTCCGTTGCGTACTTTCCGGAACAGCTTCAGATCCCGTACAGCCAGCGGTTCCGTCAGATTGATGGCCGGGAAGCCGGCATCAGCGATCATCTCTTCTGCTTCTGCTGCAGTCGTATACTTCTCTGACTTGAACAGCAGACTAACCTTTCCTTCATCCAGGAACTGATAGCGGAAGCTGTAGAAGCCGTTCTCCGATTCATAGTAGTCCGCTTCCTCTTCCTCGTCTGCCTTGACCGGATGGAAGCCTGCGTCTGCGAGCGTTTCTTCATACGCCTTCAGATAGGCCTCTGTCTTCTCACGGTCACTGTAGTCGATATCTACATACAGTCCAAGGTCATAATCGAAGAAATACAGCCAGGATTCCGTCATCTCCACCGCTCTGTCCGTGGCGTGGTACGCAGTGAAGTTCTCTGATTCCGGGAGTGCCGGATACCCGATGCGTCCGATGGTATCGTTGATGGCAGCCAGGTCATCATATACCGGGAAGTCATAGTACTTTTCAGCCGTCAGGTTGAAGCCGTTATCATAGTCCACATGGATGGAGGACCAGCACTTGTACGCTTCCCGGAGCAGTTTGCGGTAGGAAATCTGTTCTGTTCCGTCTTCCGCGGTTTCCTTGAATTCACTGAATCCGTTCTTCTTCAGTATCTCAATGTACTCGGCAAGATTCCCTTCCGTTGCGTGGGAATCACGCATCCTGACCATATCGTCCCATACAAAGTTTTCCTGGTCGACTGCCAGTGCATAGCTTGCAAAAGGCGGGAACGGTACAGCATCAAGGCCGTAGCCCGGCAGGAACACGGAATTGAAGACGAATTCATCCCCTTCTGTCCAGCCGGTTCTGGCTTCCGGATAGACAGGATTGCTCATCCAGGCATCCGCCAGAGGGTTGCTGGCGGCATTGCCGAAGGTGATTTCCAGATCAATGTCATCGTAGTAGACCCGGGCAACGACATCATCATCCACAACAGCCTGCAGATGTGCAGTATCCGGATCTTCCTTGTCCAGGATCAGATAGACATCCTGCATCAGCCGGAGGGCGTTTTCATTGTAGCCTACGAATTTCAGCAGGCTCTGTTTTACAGCATCCTCATGGGACATGAATTTCAGAGGTTCATCCGGTACGTTGTAGAACAGGTTCCAGATATTGCCGTCGGAAACACTGTCGTCCAGCCAGTAGTTCAGAAGCCGGCTCTTCGCAGCATCCACGGCCTGCCCTTCCCCGAGGAACGCTACTTCGCTCAGTCCGTCTTCTTCAAGGAATCCCTGGAATGACTCATTGTTGACGCTCATGGCAACAAAGTCGTTGTACATGTCTTCTACATACTCAAAAGCAACCTGGTCCCTGGAAGATACCGTAGTGACCAGATAGTCTTCCGCGTTCATGATGTAGTTCCCTGCCTCTACCTTGGCCAGGAAGTTCTCCATCGCTGTTTCCGGATCCGGTCCGGCTTCCGGCTGGGGACTCTCCTGACAGCCGTAGAGAATCAGGCAAAGTGCTGCAGGCATCAGCAGACGCTTTATGGTTTTCATAACGTTCTCCTCCTGTTATGCATTCTGTCCCGGAATTCAGTGATCATCCCACTGAACGGCTGTGTACATACTGTTTTCATAATACTGTTTCAGCTTCTGTTTTACCAGCACTACACATCCCTGCGGGCAAGGGCCATGACCTTCAGATAGCTGAGTGCTGCCAGTACGGAAGCGGCCAGGATCATGATGAGTGCGAGCAGTTGATGGCTCATGCGCAATCCCAGGATCACCATCAGGAAGACCAGGATCATGACGGCAAACATATTCGGAAGCAGATAGACCGTAACTGCTGTTCCCTGCTTGACGACCTCAATCTCGTTTTCCCAGTCCAGCCGCATATGCTTCACACCGCAGACACATCCCCATGCGGTAGAAAAGGCACACAGGGCACAGCCGAGAATCAGATAGAGCACGGTATTCAGCACGGGTACTTTTGCGGAGACACACATGCACAGGGTCGCAAACAGCATGAACGGTACAGCCAGGTACATATTGAACAGCATTTTGCCCCGGTACAGGGTTTTCCTGTCGATCGGCAGGCTCTGGACGATCCAGTAGTTCTTCCCTTCCAGTGAAGGTGAACAGGCTGTCGTAGCCTCCATGCCGATGAAGAGGTGGATGATGAACGGGATGGCCGGCTGCAGTATAGAGCTGTCGGTCATTGCTCCGGAAGTGACTATGGCTGTAATTCTGTCAAAGCCGAGGATCAGTGTAATGACTCCCAGCAATGCCGCAAGGATCATACCCAGCCCGCCGTTGGTCATATACACAGGGGAGCCGGTCATACGCTTGAACTCCTTGAAAGCAATCGCATTCAGGACACTGTGCTTCTTCAGGGAGGACATCCGGTAGTTTCGGGAAGCCGCGCGTGATCTGAGCGCTGAGTTGATGGTCCGGTAGGAACGGCCGACAATCCGGAAGACAACGGTGAACAGCAGAACGCTCACACCGGCCAGCAGCAGTGCGCTGGACAGGGAGTGCTTGGTGACTGCGTCCGCGAACCATCCTGCAGGCGGGTATTTGGCAGCTGCACTGTCCATCATCCCGGAGATTGTTTCCAGTGTGTATTCCACTTGATTGTTCTGGAACAGCGCCGAGATGATGAAGCGCAGGAAAAACGCCAGAATCGCCAGAGTGATCGTGAGTACAGTCTGAATGATATTGGTCTTCCGGAAGCCGCTGCTGATCCGGGCAATCAGGAAGCCCAGGAAGGCAGCGCCCAGCATCGGAATCAACGGCAGAAGCAGCGAAAGAATGAGCCAGAGCGGATAAACAAACCACGCCGGTGAAGCATAGATGCCGTAGCCGATCAGCATCGCGACGGCAATGCTCAGATACCAGGGCAGGCTCTTGATATACATGTACAGGAAGCGGGAGCCGGCAACACTCTTCGATTCGAACGGGAGTGCCATCAGCATATCGTATTCCTTGAAGTTGAACAGATAACCGTTGGTCTTGATGAACGTGAACATGAAAGCCAGAACACTGATGGTCAAAGCGCACATTACCGGTACTGTACGGATGATGCCGATCAGTCCGTAGCCGACACAGGTGAGGACACAGTAGCCCATCAGCAGCAGATACAGCACTGCAGTGCCTACCATGTTTCCTACGATCTTGCTGCGCTTCTTTTTGTCCCTGCAGTATTTATAGATGTTCCTCTGGCTGGTAGACAGAAGCAGTGTTTTCAGCAGCAGGATCTCATTCTCCATTGTCAGCCTCCAGGAACGCTTCCTCCAGGGAATGGCCTTCCGTGAATTCTTCCATTGTCCCGGAGAAGAGGATCCTTCCCTGCTTGATGATCGCTACCTTGTTGCACAGTTTTTCCGCTACATCCAGCACATGCGTGGAGAAGAACACTGCAGCACCCTTCGCGCACATCTCGTGCATGATTTCCTTCAGGGTAAAGGCTGCCTTGGGATCCAGACCGACAAACGGTTCATCCAGGACCAGAAGCCGGGGATTGTGGATCAGTGCGGAGATGATCGCCACCTTCTGCTTCATACCATGGGAATAGGAACCGATCAGATCGCCCAGTGCATCCGTAATCTCGAATGTTTCTGCGTATTTCCGGATGCGCTCTTCCCGCTCCTGTGCACTGATGCCGAATACATCCGCTATGAAATTCAGATACTGTATACCGGTGAGGTTCTCATACAGATCCGGGTTGTCCGGGATATAGGCTGTGATCCGTTTGCACGCCAAAGGGTCATCCTTAACAGAATGACCATCGATGTATATTTCTCCCTCTGTAAAGTCAAGGACACCGACAACCGCACGGATTGTAGTTGATTTACCCGCACCGTTGTGCCCGATGAAGCCGTAGATATCACCGCCCATAACGGACAGTGATACGTTGTCCGCTGCTTTCTTCCCTTCTCCGTAGGTCTTCGAATAGTTCCTGATGTCAAGCATTGCCTGTTCGCTCATATGCTGCAGTACTCCTTCTGCGGTCGTTGTATACGCCGTAATCTGATATCATTATGATATCAGATTGAAATTACGTCAAGCCTGTGCCGGTGTTTCAGGAAAGAAAGTGCTATTGCTTTACAAAACGATCCATCTCCTGCTGCAGCAGACGGAACACATTGGCGATCAGATAACCGTCTGCCGCTGCATGATTCAGCCGTACCGTGACAGGCATGACCAGCCTGCCGTTTTCCTCACGGTATCTGCCCCAGTTCACGATCGGCAGAAAGTACAGATATCCATCAGGCAGCTCAATATTCAGGGAGTCGTAGGACAGCCATGATATATATGACGCATCAAACCAGTTTGGATGGTTAGCCGCATCCAGTCCGTATTCCCGGGTCTTCTTCCCCTCTTCCAGATTCTTCAGCGCACGTGCATAGAATGTACTGTAGTCTTCACAGTACTCTGTGTAGACTACTGTACAGGTTTCGGTATCATCATGGAAAACATACTGTGTCGGATGAATCACGTCATAGCAGATCAGCTCATCCGTCTGCCACAGATAGCCCATTCTGTAGTCATCCCGGGAATTCAGCACTTTGGACAGAATATACAGAAAATTGATATAGAACCGGGTATCCGTTCTTCGTGAATAAGCCGCAAGCTCCGTTGCATCCAGCCTCGCTGTCATCGAAACAGAGCATTTGCAGTCTTCCGTGAAATGCCTGTATACGCCTTTCCGGTAATAGGTCTCCTTATCGATCACTCTGTAGTTCATGCTGTGTCCTCCCGATCAGATGAGCCGGTATGTTGATTTATAGAATCTATTGTTTCCGATTGTGAATTTCTTCGGATCCACTTTGTTTGCCAGTTCAGAAGATGTGATGAAATCCTTCCCGACCCTTACAAGCAGCTGCTTTCCCTTTGTCTCAACCAGATAGTATCCATCACTGTCATTCATGTAGTCCGTGATCTGTACAATGCCCGGCTGGACGATGATATCCACTGTCCTTTCCAGCATTGTCTGCTTCTTCCTGCGGATCAGAGGGTAAATTGCGTCTGCGTCCCTGTACTCGGTATAGCAGACGGCATCCTTCCTGTCGCGGCATTTTCCGGTTTTCGTATAGGAATCCAGGTCAATCGGCTTCCGGGTTTCGTTGAATGTGATCCTGGTATC
>JAEEYJ010000045.1 GCA_016291725.1 Solobacterium sp. | reverse complement strand
GCTGTCGCTGGAAATGGCGGAGAAGCTGGAACAGGCGGGAATCCGGGTCTGTGCACCCCTGGCGGATCCCCGCATGCAGGTCAGGCCGGTGCCCCTTGAAGACGGAGAACTGCACTATATGCCTTCCTGGTCAACCAGGCACGCCGGCTTTGCGGCCGGGCTGGGGACATTCGGAATCCACCGGCATATGATTACGGAAAAGGGAAGCTGCGGTACCATGGCAGCCAGCCTGATCATCGACCTGGAACTGGAGCCGACAGAGAGGCAGTACACCGAAGTCTATGAACACTGCATCCGGTGCGGTGTCTGTGCAAAGCGCTGCCCGTCCGGCGCGATTACACTGGAGCGGATGCGCAGTGTAAAGAAGTGCGGCGAATACGCAGGGTATCTGCGGGAGACCCTCGGCGGAGGCGGCTGCGGCAAATGCCTGGTGGCCGTTCCCTGCGAACACAGGAATCCTGCTGCATTGTGATCATCAGAGAATCAAAGATCAGTTCGGAAAACAAAAGGAGAACGCGAATATGAAAGTAATCAAACATGCGAATCTGTACGCACCGCAGCCTCAGGGAATCAAGGATATCCTGATTGAAGGGGAAAAGATCGTCCGTATTGCGGACCACATTGATGAGTACGATGGGATCGATGAAGTCGAGAAGATTGATGTGGACGGACACATTGTTGTGCCGGGTTATCTGGATATCCATGAGCACATCACCGGCGGCGGAGGCGAAGGCGGTCCGACCACCAGAGTCCCGGAGTCCCAGCTGTCCATTATTGTCGGTGCAGGTGTAACCACGGTTGTCGGCCTGCTCGGAACAGACGGCATTTCCCGGAGTCTGGAGAATCTGCTGGAGAAGTGCAAATCCTACAATGAGCTGGGCATTACCTGCTGGATGCTGTCCGGTTCCTATGGTCTGCCGACAGTAACGCTGACGGGAGACGTAGAACGGGACATCATGCTGTTCAGCCAGATCATCGGTGTCAAGACAGCGATGTCCGATCACCGCAGCTCCAACATCACAGGCGAAGAGCTGATCCGTCTGGGCACAGCCGCAAGACGCGCCGGCCTGCTGTCCGGAAAAGCCGGCTTCGTGACCATCCATATGGGTGATGGTCCGGCAA
The DNA here is from genome assembly GCA_016291725.1 of Solobacterium sp. Classification (GTDB taxonomy): domain Bacteria; phylum Bacillota_I; class Bacilli_A; order Erysipelotrichales; family Erysipelotrichaceae; genus Bulleidia. The sequence continues at coordinate 2,225 of JAEEYJ010000045.1, read as the reverse complement.
AGCTGGATCCGCTGTTCTATGCGGTTGAACATGCGGATGTACCGATCACCAAGTATCTGCCGACACACATGACCCGGAACGCTGCACTGTGGGAAGACGGCATCAAGTTCATGAAGATGGGCGGCTTCGTTGACATTACAGCTGGTGAGACGCTGGATGAGAACCGGAAGACGGCGGATATGGTGGTGCATGCTTTCGCTGAGGCAGGTACGGATCATATGACGATGACCAGTGATGGCTATGGTTCCATGCCGAAGTTCAATGAGAAGAAGGAACTGATCGGTCTGACCTACAGTACACCGAGATCCCTCCACCAGCTGCTGAAGGTACTGGTTGAGGAAAAGGCAGTACCGCTGGAGGAGGCGCTGAAGCTTCTGACGGTCAACCCGGCATTCATGATCAATATGAAGGGCATCAAGGGTACCATTGCACCGGGCGCGGACGCAGATATCATTGTCTACGATGACAAGATGGATATTGACAGTGTCTATGCGCGCGGCAGGGCGGCTGTTATCCACAAAGAGATCCTGATGAAGGGCAAGTTCGAATAAAAAAGAAGCTCCGGAAACGGAGCTTTTTAGGTTTCATTGACAACGTACATCAGATTCATCCGGATCAGGGCAAGAAGTTCATCCGAAAGCGTTTCGTATTCTTCTTTCTTTCCTTTTTCGGCAGCCATGCCCGGCGGACTGTCGTTCCAGGATCCCATCGCCCCGAAGACATCCGCAATGTTCACCGCTGCCCAGATCCGCTGCTGTTCCGGTGTGAGATCCGGCTGTACAGCCCATTCCGGAACAGGAGCGCTCTCATCCGTCAGGCATCGGTATGCTAGATCGAATGTCCTGCTGAATCCGCCGGCACCGATCTCTTCGGCAAAGGCAGAGATCTTCTGCAGTACGGTTTTGAAGGGCTCCAGGAACCCTTTGAGGGAAGGCAGAGGATCCGTGGTGCTCTTCCAGAGATGTTCCCGGTAGACCGCGGTCCACTGCCTGGCATTTTTATCAAAGGACCAGTGCGGAGTATAGTAGGCTGCTCCGTTCCGTTTATAGCAGATGAGCAGAGCGCCGCTGGTATTGGAAAAGCCGAGGAGACCGCGCTCCTTTACACTGACCGGCATCAGAAGCGCTGCATTGTACAGTCCGTCCCGGCAGCAGCGGGCAAACCAGTCCGCATAGGAATCTGCTGTACTCCCATCCAGAAAGACAAAAACGGTCTGCTTCATGTAGCTGCGTTCCGTGACATGGATGGGACGATTGTCCCTGAGTGCTCTTCTGACGGCGATGACGATATTGCAGAGGTGTTCTGTTTCTCCGTTCATAGGCTGTTCCTCCCTGCACTCCATAGTAACACGGTACAAAGCCGGCAGAAATGAAAAAACCGGGGCAGGCTGCAGAGCCTGCTCCGGCTGTTCTGTATACTACGCTGCTGTCTTCCAGAGACCGTGCAGGTTGCAGTATTCGTAGACTTCGGCTTCTTCCCCGACACCCTTGAACTCTGCATAGGGCTTATCACCCGGATTCAGATAGGTGAGGCGGAAGCCTTCCGGCTCTACAACGGCAATCCACTCGATATAGTGCGCGTCCAGCATAGGATGTTCTACGGTACCGATTGTAACCTTCAGGACATCACCCTCCCGGACAACGGCAGGGACATGCTTCTCCGTCGCTGCATCTGTGGTATTGGCTGTGAGTTCTTCCATCTCTTCGCCGCAACAGAAGGTAGGGCAGCCGGCTTTGTTCAGCTGGATGACCATCTTTCCGCACTTTCTGCATTTGAATACTCTTAACGCTTTCATGGCATTGTACCTCCTGGTTTCATTATGCCTTTTCTGTGCAGGCAATTCAATCCATATGCCCGGGGACCAGCGTGGAATGCAGGAGGTTCCTACTGGTTATTGATGGCCTTCCAGCTTCCGATCTTCCGGGATCCTTCCCGCTGCAGATGGTGCAGGTCCTGCAGCTTGGCGACGATCTTCTTAACACCGGGCAGGGAAAGGCCGCATACATCAGCGGCGTCCTGCAGGGTTGCCTGAGGATGCTCAGAGAGATAGGAGAGTACACGCTGCTGGTTGGCGTTGAGCGTGATCCGGCGGGATGACTTTGCGGGTTCCGTGTACTGCGGCTGTACCGGAGTACAGAGCCTCAGAATCATGTCCTTGAGTTCCTGTACAGAGAGCGGTTCATCCTCCGTGCCCCTGCGGATGAAGAAACGTCCGTCATAGGCAT
>JAEEYJ010000044.1 GCA_016291725.1 Solobacterium sp. | reverse complement strand
GGTGCTACAGCACTGGCTGTTGCCCGCTGTACTGCAGGATACAGAAAATACCGGGATCTGAAGTCCTTCCATCTGAGTGATCTGGAGAATGTGGTGGATCCTGAAGTGCTGCAGGAGAATGAACAGTCGGAGTTCCTGAATGCGAAGTATTATATGAACGCATACTGTGAACTGTTCATGCCCGGCTATGTCATTTCCTATCGGTCGGACAGCATAGAGCGTACAGATTACGGGACCTATACATTCGATGCAGAACTGACGCATATATTCCGGACAAACCCAGAGAATCTGTGGAGTGTACCGCTTGGCAGATCTAGTGCAGAAGGAATGAAAATCCAGAATGGAAAGATCATCCGTACAGACAGTGTATTCCGCGAGACAGTACTGAATGATACATTCTGGCGCTGGTGGGAGAGCGGTCTGGACTATGCACTCTACTACCTTCCCGGGGATGTGCGGACTGAACTGGAAGAAATGCCTGCATCTGCACTGGTGGAGCTGGATGTACGCCTGCGTGATCCTTTGACGATTGATGAAGTCCTGAAAATGCAAACAGTGTACGAGGGCAGCAGGATCATTTATTGTGTAACATATATTGATGAACAACCAGGAAGCCGTTCCAGGGAAGTGCTGGGATTCTCTATGATGAGCGGGACAACAGACTACAATGACAGCACAGTGCTGCATTACAGAAGCGAAGAGTATCCTGAACTGAGCCTTCCAGTGGAATGCCTGCCGGTCGATTTCTTCTCAAACATCTACATTGCGACATTGAAGCTGGAACGACAGATGATAGAACAGGGAAATGCACGGGAGGATATGCCTGTAACAGCAGAAAGACTGGAAGTGCACTATGAAACCCTTCTGAAGCTTTTGCTGGACAGCGATGTACTGGATGAGCGGGAAACGGCGAAAGCACAGGCAGCGTTGGATGATCTTCGGACCAACGGTATATTTGTACAGGGGCTGAGGGTCATCTGTACCAAGGAAGAAGCTCTGGAGATGATGGATAGCCGCATGTTCAGGGATGTCCACATCAACGATGCGAAGACAAGCCGCTTCGACAACTGAGATGCAGTCCGTACTGCATCTTTTTTTCATGGCATAATAAATACAGAACAACGGAGGTGCTTTATGCTCAGAAAGATCAGAAAGAACCGTTTCTTTGAAGCGGTTGAAGTAAGGAACAATACATGGCAGATACTCGGACAGGGTGACGAACTGTGCTATCTGGTCGAAGGAAGCGAACGAGCTGTCCTGGTGGACGGACTGACCGGTGTTGGATCATTGAAAGCATTTGTGCAGGAGCTTACAGAACTGCCTGTGGCTGTTGTCCTCACTCATGGACATCTGGATCATACCGGTGCTGCATTTGAATACAGAAACTGCGGCATTCATCCGGATGATATTCCGCTGATGTATCACCCGTTCCACAGCGATGAATCCCAGCGGCTTTGGTTTGCGACGCTGGATACGCCGCTTGCCACCCATAGAACAGAAATAACAATGGATGACATCGTACGTACCGTACCGGTTGTAACCAGTCCTTTGTATGACGGTGATGTGATCCAGGCAGGGGACAGGGAGCTGGAAGCCATCCATGTTCCCGGTCATACCTACGGTACATTGGTGTTCCTTGACCGGAAAGAGCGGATTCTCTTCAGCGGAGATGCCTGCAACATCAATACTCTGCTCGGCCTCTACGGATCCACCAGTGTGGAGGAGTATCTTGACGGACTGCGGCATCTGAAGAAATATGAAAACGCGTACGATGTGATGTACGGAGGGCACGGGAGAGAGACGGTGGACAGATTCATCGTAGATGATGCGATCGCTATGTGTGAACGGATCCTGGCCGGGACGGATGATGCGGAACCGGCGGTCAGTATGGACGGTGAACAGGTGTTCTACGGAGCCCGGCATCTTCCGGACTACCGTCCTGCCTGCGGTGGACTGGCCAACATACAGTACCGGCGTGACCGGTTGTTCCGCGGCAGCACTGTGCGCCCTATGCCGGAGTGGATGCTGAAAAAGTACTGAATGCTTTCAGAGATGATCATCCAGCCCGGCCATGCCATGGATACAGTATGCAAAACGGTGTTTGTGTTAAAGAGGATGAACCTTTATGATTAAATAGAATCAGTATGCCGGAAGAGAACGAAAATATAAACACAGCAGAAGAGCACGTGCATAAAAAAGCCAATATCTACTTCTTTTCGAAGGTGGTTTTCAACCTGCTCCTGATTATACTGGGAGCGCTTTTCATCGGCCTTTTCCTGTCCCGTCTGCAGCGCCAGGCTGCTTTGAGAAACCAGAAGGAAAACAGCGAGTATGCGCTGCAGGAAGCGGTGCAGATACTGGACAGGAACGCGGAGAACGCAGATGAACTGACACAGGTCTATCATGAGGGAAACCTGAAGATCCTGCATGATATCGAACTGCTGTTTTCCAACGGCCTGTTTGAGACGATGTTTGATGATGATGACAATGTGCGATCATTGATTTTTGCGAACATTGCTGAAACAGCAGGCACGGACTATCTGTTCCTGATGTCCATGGACGGAAAGGTCGTCATCAGCACGGAGGAAGAACTGTTCGGCAGGAATCCGGCAACGACTGCCCATATGACCCAGGAGAATGTCAACAGCATTCTGAAAGGTACAGCCGGAGAGGACGGCACGGTGATTCCGGTACAGGTACGCAGCCAGTACGGCACCTACTATTTCTATTCTGAACCATATACCTACAAGGATGCACAGTACATGCTGGTAATCGGCCAGGATGCGTCTGTACTGGATATACAGATTGCGTCCTTGCGCGATGTATCCGCGGTACTGAGCCGCGGGGTTACCATCAATAACGGTTTCCTGTTCGCTGTCGACAAAAAGGATCAGCTGTTCCTGTACTACAAGAACGGGGATGACCTCCTCACAGGGCAGAGCGCAATCCGTGCAGGACTGCCGCCGGAAGCCCTGGAAGACGGCTTCAGCGGTACGGTGACTATCAATGGTGAGCAATATTCGTGTGTATCAAGACAGCTTGGGGACAGTGCCGTCATCTATGCTGCAGCCGGGATGAAGGACATTCTGACGCATGAGAATTATGTCGTATTCTGGTCGGTGCTGGGCTTCAACATTGTGATGCTGCTGTGCCTGGCCTATGCCGTTATTGTACGCAATGACTTCGTCCGCCGGGCTGTGGAGACAGACCGGATTGTACTGCGGAAGGACTCCGGCAATCCTGTGTATTTCGACAAGTCGGTATTCGTGAAGGTATTCCCGCTGATGTGTTCGGCAGCCCTGGTGATGTACGGAATCTCTTTCTATACACAGACACTGCTGGAGATTACCGAGGGCATTGCGGAATCGGAAACAGCACTGCAGGAAGTGACAGGCAGATATGAAGAAAGCCAGGAAAGCCGGCGGATCATTCAGGATTACTACAATGATCACTTCCTTTCGACAGCGAGAATCATCTCCTTCATCATCGGTGATGAGCCGGATGTTCTGAATGAACCGTCGGCTTATTATCATACTGTCTATAACGAGAAGGATAACCGGGAGTATCTGCTGGATGACGAGGGCAACCGGCTGAAATCGGTAGCGAATTCTTCCCGTCTGCAGGAACTGTGCGATGTGAACGGACTGGATGCTGTGTATATCTTTGATGAAGATGGACATACCATCGCTACGAATACAGAGAACTGGTATTTTACCATCAGCCAGGAGGAAGAGGATCCGTCCTATGCGTTCCTGCAGGTGCTGGACGGACGGAAGGACAGTCTGATCCAGGAAGCGGGAACCAATGATCTGGATGCCTATGCACAGTATTTCGGTACAGCGTCAAACTATTTTACAGCGAAGGATGAAAACGGGAATACTGTGTATGTTTCCCGGTATGCCTACGAGAACGCTGTGAACAATAATACCGGGGAAATCATCAACAAGCATCGGTCACTGATCCGGATCGAACCGTCTTCGAAGCTGGCGCAGGCACTGCTGGAATCCACGGATACCGATACCATTCTGTCCACGAGCATGCTGGATGGCGGAGCCATCGTCATGTTTGACAACAGTCCGGAGCATAAATGCCTGTACTCACCGATCAAGGCAAGCATCGGCAGAGCGGCAGCGGATCTCGGCATATCGTCCAGAGCGTTCAACGGTGTGGACTACTACGGGTTTACCCGGGTCAACGGTGTGAACTATTTCATGTACTACAAGTACTCCGATGGGTACTATGTTGCGACTGCGATTCCGAAGAACAATATGTTCCGTTCACGTACACCGGTTGCGGCAATTACAGCAGGGGCATGCTTCCTGCTCATCCTGATCCTTACACTGACGGTGACATTGACGAACAAGGAAGAAGAGTTGCTGTATGAAACGATGGCTGCAGACGTTGATGGTCTGGATTCTCCGATCTTCAGCATCATCCTGCCGTCCGGACGCAGTTCGGTAACGACACAGGCAGCCGCAAGATGGGATAACCGGAGGATCCTATGGAATGAACGCAGTCCGGAACAGAAACTGGCAGCATTGATCGGATTCATCTTTGTTCTGCTGCTGGGCTATGCATTGCTGAGCGCAGCCGGCGTCGTTGTACCGTTGGAGGAGCGCTCTATGCTGCGGTATATCCTCAGCGGCGACTGGGACAGAGGGCTCAATATCTTTGCCCTGAGTGCATGTGCGCTTGTATTGGCGGCTGTGGTAGTATTCACCTTCCTGTTCCGGGTTGTTGTCCGGATCTTTACGGCACTGCTGGGTACCCGGGGGGAAACGATCGGGCACCTGCTGCTGTCGATCATCAAATACGGTGGAGCGATCGGCGGCTTCTTCTACTGCCTGCATCTAGTCGGTGTTGATTCGAACAGCCTGCTGGCCAGCGCCGGTGTCCTGTCCCTGGTCATCGGTCTGGGCGCACAGAGCCTGATCAAGGATATCCTCGCCGGTATCTTCATTGTCTTTGAGGGAGAATTCCGGGTCGGTGATATCGTCACGATCGGCGGCTACCGCGGTACAGTCATGGACATCGGTCTGCGCACGACCAAGGTCAGGGCCAATGACGGCAACATCAAGATCTTCAACAACAGTGATATTTCCGGTGTTCTGAACATGACGAAGGAGACTTCGCTTGCTGTAGTCAAGATCAGCATTGAATACGGCCAGGATATTGATTATGTTGAAGCGGTACTGAAACGGGATCTGCCGGATCTTCGGGCGAAGAACCAGAAGATACTCAGCGGTCCGGACTATATGGGCGTTACGGACCTGGATGACAGTGGCATCCGGATCGGTGTACTGGCAAGGTGTACGGAAAAGGACATCAAAGGTGTTATCCGCTACCTTAACAAGGAACTGCTGCAGATCTTCTACCGGAACGGCATCAATGTACCGTTCCCGAATGTCACGGTATCCCATCTCGATACCACTGCGAGAAGAACGATGGCTGACTTTACGGACAAGGAGGCGGAAGAATGAAACGGAAGTATATTGCGGCATTCCTCTGCTGTGTGCTGATGGCAGGCTGCGCATCAGGGCAGAGTGATGAACCGGTGCCTTCTGCGGCCCCTGAAACGGAGACGGTACGCCTGGCGCTGAATGCCAGCGGGCATATCCTTACCGCGATTGCGGAACAGCAGGGATACTTTGCGGATGAAGGCATCAAGGTCATATATGTACCGGTGAATACGGATGCAGAAGTGTTTGAAGGCATTGCGAACGGAACAATTGATATTGCCTCGAATTCCGGCACGAATCTCCCGCTGCAGCGGATTGCGGAGGGTATGGACCTGACAATATTCGGTGGATATCTGCTTACAGGCTGCATGCCGGTCTTTGCCAGGGCGGAAACGGAATGGAACGGGATCGAGGATCTGATCGGAAAGACGGCAGCTTTTGAACCGAATCTTTATGCCATCACCGGTCCGCTGCTGGATATGGGCTATGATCCTCTGAACAATATCAAGTGGTATGAGACAAACAGCCAGGAAGAACGGATTGAAGCGGTTCTGAACGGCGACGCGGACTACGGATTGGTCGGTACTGCGCTGAACTACGCTGTCATCGATAATCCGGACCTGAAAATCGTGACTTATGCCGCGGATGTACTGCCGGGGTACTCATGCTGCAGAGCAGAGGCGCTGACATCCTGGATCAATGAGAATCCGAATACTGTCAAAGCGCTTCTGAAAGCCTGGATCCGGGCGCTGGAGTACTACACTGCGCACCATGAAGAGACAGTTGCGGTCACAGCGGAACTGGTGGGTATGGATGAGGCCTATGTCAGGGCATATCTGGATAATCCCCGGTTTGATCTGAACTGTGATCCGATGAAGAACTCCGTGGAGAGAGCCTGGACCTATATGGATTACCTGGGACTGTTCAGTGAGGAAGCCCAGCAGATCCGGATTGATGATCACATCAATACCACTCTGTACAAAGAAGCACTGAATGAATGCCAGCAGCAGTATGGTGACAGCAATCCGGAGTTCTATGAAAGGCTGCAGGCACAGTATGACCGGAACAATCAGTAATAGGATCTTTATCGTCAGGCACGGGCAGACCGCTCTGAACAATGCGCGTGTCCTGCAGGGCAGAAGCGATCAGCCGCTCAATGACACAGGCATTCAGCAGGCACAGCAGGCAGGGAAGTTCCTGCGGGACAAGGGCATTGTATTCGACCGCGTCTATTCAAGCCCTTTGATCAGAGCAGTGCAGACAGCAGAGGAGATTGCCCCGGGCATACCGGTAACCATGGACGACAGGCTGATCGAGATGGACTATGGTCCCTATGAAGGGATGGATCTGAAGAATCCCGCGCCGGAGGTCATGCTCTTCTTCCACGACTTTGTCCATCATCCGGCACCGGAAGGCATGGAACAATTGTCCGCGGTCGTGGAGCGGACCGGCAGCTTCATGGAATCCATCAAGGATACCGGGGGAAATATCCTGATTTCTACACATGCCATTGCAATGAAAGGAATCCTGGAATACCTGACACCGGATTCGGGCGGCAGCTACTGGTCGAAATACATCGGGAACTGTGCGGTCTATACGACGGAATGCGAAGACGGTACATTCACGGTTCCGGCTGAAATGAAGACAGAATAAAATCCACCGCAGGGTGGATTTTTTACTGCATGGGGATTATGGGTGCCGGAGATAGATCTCCCGCACCTGGTCCAGGATCCTTGCCTGGTCGTAGTCCAGGGCTTTGCGGCGGGACTGCTCTCCCATGGCTGTACGGGTCTGAGGAGAAAGGTACAGCTCCTTGATGCTTTCCGCCAGTTTCCTGGGATCGTTTGCGATCAGCCGCCCGTTGATGCCGTCCTCCACGAGATCTGTATTGCCGCGGATTGCAGTGCAGACTGCTGGAAGGGAACAGCTCATAGCTTCCATCAGAGCGACAGGAAGCCCTTCCTGCAGGGACATGAAGAGGAAGAGATCGGAAGCGCTGCAGAGTTCCGGTATGTCATGCCGGTAGCCCAGGAAGTGCACTTTGTCCTCGATTCCAAGGCTTCTGCAGTGTTCCTTCAGTTCATCCTGCAGCACACCGCTGCCGCTGATGAGATACTGCAGATGTGGGTAGATTTCATCGCTTTTCAGTGCAGCAATGGCGTCCAGTACCGTACGGTGGTTCTTCCGTTTGATCAGTTCTCCAATGGACAGAAGGATGAAATCTTCCTGCATTCCGAGTTCCTCCCGCAGCTTCAGACGGTTTTCCGAGGAGAACCGCAGGCGCGCGGTATCGATGCCTACACCCGGTACATAGAGCGTTTCCTTCGCGTTCATATGCGTCCGGGCGAACTCATAGTCTTCCTTGTTGATGGTGATCAGTACATCGGTATCCTTGGAGAGGTGCTTTTCAACCGGGTAGTAGGCCAGCCAGTTGATGAGCGGGGCGCCTTTGTAGAAGTGCAGACCATGTACAGTATAGATGACCGTGGTGCCCTGTTTTCTGGCATTCCT
>JAEEYJ010000043.1 GCA_016291725.1 Solobacterium sp. | reverse complement strand
GGATTGCCGACCATCAGAATACCTTTCGGAATCCGGGCACCCATCCGCTGGAACTTTTTAGGATACTTCAGGTAATCAATGATTTCCTGCATCTCCTGCTTTTCCTCATCGCATCCTGCTACATCTGTAAAGCGCACCTTGGAATCCGATTCGAGATGTGCACGGCTGGTGCCGAATTCAAACGCTCTGGCATTCGATCCCGCACCGCCTGCCATCCGGTTCATCATCCAGACGCCGAACAGCATAACGAACACAAACGGGATCATTGAAACCAGTGTGTCCAGGAACAGGTTGGACTCATCCGCATCCATGATGCTGATATTGGACCCGGAAAGATCCTCCAGCAGTTCCCCGATCATCTCATCTGTAGCCGGTACCGTAGCGGTAAAGGTTTTGGTTTCTTCCCCTTCCTTGTACTGCCCGTGCACCGTAATGACATTTCCACCGATTGACAGAACCGATTCTTCGACCTTCTCCGAATGGATCCTCTCCCTCATCTCTGTATAGCTGAGGTTCTCATTGACCGTACCGCCGCCGAAGTTGTACAGACTGATGGCTGCGATCAGGACAATAAGATAAGGCAGAAAATTCAGTATACCTCTCTTTTTTGACATTCTGTCACTCCTTTATTTATAACACTCGTCCTTAAGCACCCCGATATACGGCAGTGAGCGGAAGTGCTGGTTGTAGTCCAGACCGAAGCCGACAACGAACTCATCGGGAACAGTGAATCCCACATAGTCTGCCTGGATATCCACTACCCGGCGTTCCGGCTTGTCCAGCAGGGCAACCATGCGGAAGCTGGCAGCGCCTCTGTCCAGCAGAAGCTTCCTCACCGCCTGCAGCGTCCTTCCGGTATCCACGATGTCTTCAACAAGAAGAACATCCAGTCCCCGGATCGGTGTATCCAGATCCTTGAGAATCTTGATTTCACCGGTGGAATCCGTACCGCTGTAGCTGGTCACATCCATGAAGTCATACTGGATGTCCAGGTCAATGTGCTTGATCAGCTCCGCAAGGAACGGAACCGCTCCTCTGAGCAGAGCGACCGCAAGCACCTGCTTTCCTTCATAGTCCTGTGTAATCTGCCGGCCGAGTTCTGCCGAGCGCTTCACGATCTCTTCCTGGGAGATCAGTACTTTTTTTATGTCTTTTTCCAGCATAGGTCTGTCCTTTGTCGATAATAGAGATATTGTACCATACTTTACAACTGTACTTCTATATTGATCGTGGGGCTCTCTGACCAGTGATGTACATCACAGCCCAGACCGGGTATTAGAATGATCCTCCCCGAAGCGTTCTCCAGCACCGGCCAGTCCTGCCTGCGCCAGCGCGGGATATGCCGGTCGATGAAGAATCTGTGTACACTCTTGGTACCGTAGCGCATTTCTGCCGCATCACCGGCCTTCCATGTACGCAGCGTCACCGGCCAGTCCGCTTCCTGCAGAGTGACCGCGAAGACACCCGGGGCAGGATCCTGGATCCTGAACACTTTCCAGGACAATTGCCGGAGTTCCTGCAGATCCCGGCACACAAAGGTATACGGTACCGGCCTCTCCCTCGTTTTCAGCTTCCCGCTGTCATTGATCAATTGTCCGTGCTTCAGGTCGATGAGAATATCCTTCTGCTTCATGATGATCTGGTCAATCTGGCACAGATGAGGCCGGCTCACGCTCTTCATATCCTTTTCCAGCAGTATCCGCAGCAGCGTCAGCCGGTCGTCTTCCGGCAGCGCCCGGTAGGCTGACAGCTGCACTGCATTTTCATTGATCAGTGCATAGACCCGGCAGCGCTGTTCATGCAGAACCGCGTTCTTTTCTTCGATCTCCCTGCGCACCATCTTCCGCAGGAACGCATCCATCGGTTCTACCGTTTCGTGCCGGATCCGGTTGCGCGTATAGGCGTCGCTGTCGTTGGTGCTGTCCAGCCAGTAGCGGATGCCGTTTGCGGTACAGTATTCCTGCAGCTCCTTCTTTGTATGGTCCAGCAGCGGCCTGCGGATCTGAACACCGCTGTACATCATCGCCTCGCGCAGTCCATAGTACTCCGGGATGATCCCTTTCTCTTCCTGCATGAGGTAGGTCTCGATCAGGTCATCTTCCTGGTGCCCCGTCAGTACACCTGTATAGCCATACTGTTTGACCAGGGATGCAAAGAAATCATAGCGGTGCTTCCTGGCAGCAGCTTCAAAATTCCCTTCCCAGGTGAACGGTTCATTCATCACGTGGCATACAATCCTCCGCGCTTCGCAGAACGCCCGGACGTACGCTTCTTCTTCATCCGCCTGTTCACGGTAATGGTAATTGACATGGGCAGCCGCAGTCCGGACGCCCGCTTTCAGACACATGTCAAGAAGCGCCATGGAATCAGGCCCTCCGGATACCGCTGCCAGCCAGACACCCCTGTTCAACTGATCATGATTCACGAAATGATTGTATCACATCCCCTGCAAACATGACTTCCAGCATACGCCGGCAGATCCTGCGGTACAGATCGCTGTCCGTATCCAGATGAGCAATCACGCGGATGATTCTGGCGGTATTGATATATTTCAGGTCATTGAGGTAGAGTACGCTTTCCTTGCGCATACCCTCCAGCTTTCCCAGACGCATCAGATGCCGCTTTCCCTCCGGATTCTCATCCGGATCGTAGGCATTCCGGTAATGCCAGGCATTGCTGGTCATGGGAATGATCAGCGCCTTGCCCCGGTACTGGGAGATGATGATGCCGAAATGCTGATATCCCATTTCGTTGAGGTAGGCCTGTCCGTAGTCCAGGTACACCACATCCCCCGCCTCCGCATGAATGCCCATGTCTTCTCCGCATTCGCAGTTCCTGCGCAGAATCCAGTTCGCTTCCGAGATCATATTCCCGTCCATCCCTGTACCCATCAGCCTGCTGTAAACCGCTCTTCGGTACTTCAGATACTTCTGCCAGCTGTCTTCCTGGCTGTTCAGCAATTGTTCCACTGATTCAAAATGATTCATTGCACTGTCCTCCAACCCTTTTTACGCAGATGCGTACAGATTCCCCTCATTTGCATGCCTTTTTTCGGATTTGGTATAATGCAGTCAATACAGTGTCCGACTGTTGACCTTCCCCTGTGCCCTGCACAGTCCGCAAAGATCAGGAGGTCCTGTCATGTACATTCAGGAATACGACATACTGCGCCAGCTCTTCAACGACCCAGCAGCGTCCCGTGAGGATCTTTCAGCACGCAGCGGACACCCTGCACGGATACTCGACCGGATTCTGGAAAGCCTCCGGACCCGGGGATACATCGATGAGAATGACCGTCTGACAGAACAGGCACTGCGCTTTGCGGAAGAGCGGAAGCCGGGCAACGCAATCATCCTTGCGGCAGGCTACGGCATGCGCATGGTGCCGATCAATCATTCCATCCCCAAAGCGCTGCTCGAAGTGGATGGAGAGACACTGATCGAGCGGCTGATCCGTCAGCTCCATGAAGCAGGTATTACAGACATCACCGTGGTGACCGGCTTCCGGAAGGAGATGTTCACCTTCCTGAAGGAGAAATACGGAGTGGAGCTGATAGAAAACGATGATTTTGCCGTCAGGAACAACCTCCACTCCCTCGCTCTGGCAGCACACAGGATTGCCAACACCTTCATCCTGCCCTGCGATCTTTGGTGCAGTTCCAACCCGTTCATCCATACCGGGCTCTATTCCTGGTATATGATCAATAATCTGATTGATGACAACAGCATCGTCCGGGCAGACCACAGCCGCGAACTGCACCGGATCCCCCGCGATAAAGGGGGCAACGCCATGCTGGGCATTGCCTGCATGCTCAAAGAGGAAGCCCAGGGGCTAGCAATGCGGCTCAAGGAGATGGATGCGGATCCTGCCCATGATCATGACCGTTGGGAGGAAGCGCTCTTTGTCAAGGAGATCATGACCGTCAAAGCCCACTACGTACGGGCATCCGATGTCATCAATGTCAATACCTACGAGCACCTGCGCGCACTGGACTTCTACTCCGTTCATCTGCG
>JAEEYJ010000042.1 GCA_016291725.1 Solobacterium sp. | reverse complement strand
CACCATGACAGCAGGGGACTGCGTATATGCATGGTGGTTCTGGTCTGCCTGCTGGGATGGTACAAGGTTTCCGAAACCTTCGGAAACTCTTCGTTTGTCTATCATACGAAGCTGGAGAAAGGTCCTTTGGCAGGCCTGTACGCAGCCGAAGAGGAAGCGGAGCGCTATGAACAACAGCTGAAGGACATTCAGACCATCAATGGTTCAGAAGGGGAAGAGGCTGTTCTGCTGAGCTGGAACTGCTGGGAGTATCTGGCACTGGACAAGAGAATCGTGCAGGGCTATACCTACCCGTATTTCTACAGCAGCGATGACTATTTCCGGGCAGAGGACAGGTACCTTGAACGTTTCCCGGAGAAGAGACCGGCATTGATTGCTGTGGATAAGGACAATCCCTATGTACACAGTGTGGATGAGATTGCGGAATGGGATACAGAGATAATCCTGGATCTGGAGACAGTATGGCTGTTCAGAAGAAAATAACGCGGGATCCTTCCCTGGATATGATGAAAGTCTTCGCGGCTTTCTGCATTGTGATGGTGCATTCCGACAATCTGTTCCGGGAGTACGGTACAGGAATGCCGGGTTTTCTGGTTCCTTTCGGAGCTGCTGCCAATACAGGCAACGCTCTGTTCATGATCATTGCTGGATATCTTCTGTTCGTGAAGGATGAACCTTGGGCTGTAAACCTGAAGAAGAAGATGAAGACACTTCTGGTTCCGATGGTTCTGTGGAACCTGATCTGGATTGCGGCAGAGGCGCTGGGGCATCATTTCATGCCGATGCGCTTCGATGATGTCCTGTCCTGGTCACCGGCAGACTGGCTGGTGTCACTCTTCGGTGTACCGTTCTTCAAGGATCCGTACTATATGCCGTTCTGGTTTCTTGTTGATCTGTTTGCCCTGAACATTCTGTCACCGTTGATCCGGATCCTGTGCAACAGGCTGTCTGCCCTCAGCGGCATTGCGGCAGTGGTATTGTGGTTCATGCCGCTGACCTATCGGATCCGCATACCGTTTGTGTTCTTCACGGCCGGATGTCTGCTGGCGCTGTATCCGGACCTCAGCAGGAAGGGGAAACAGCTGCCGGCGGCAGTGGTATATGCCCTGGCTGCGGCAGGAATCATCCTGGCCTGTGTACGCTATGATGATCTGACCGTAAAAGCCACGGTACTGATGTTCCTGCCTGCGGCAGCCAGGCTGTGTACAGCACTTGCAGAGAAGGACATCGGCAGGGTAATCATCCGTCTGTGCCTTCCGCATCTGATCGTGATCTATGCGGTGCACGGCAAAGTACTGATGGTTCTGCAGCAGGTCTGGACCCGGCTGGTACCTTTGAGCAGCGCTGCGTTGTGCGCGGGCTATTTCCTTCTTCCGGCAGTTACTGTAACCGGCTGCCTGGTCTTCGGCCGGTGCCTGCGGCGGTTGTTCCCGCAATTGTCGGGCTGGCTGACAGGGGGGAGATAGAAAAACAGAGGCATATGCCTCTGTTATTCAATATCGATATCGAGCGGTTTGTCGATTTCGTCGGAAACGTACCTGCCGTTCTTTTTTCTTTGCCTGACACACTCTGTGAGCAGGTATTCGATCTGCCCGTTGACGGAGCGGAAGTCATCCTCCGCCCACTGGGCAATGGCGTTGTATAGCTTTGCGGAAAGCCGCAGCGGCACTTGTTTCTTTTCTTCAGCCATCAATACAGGCTTCCGGAATTGACAACCGGCTGGGCATCATGATTGCCGCACAGGACGACGAGAAGGTTGGAGACCATAGCGGCCTTTCTTTCTTCATCAAGTTCGACGGTATTGTTTTCCTTAAGGCGGTCAAGTGCCATTTCCACCATACCGACAGCACCGTCAACGATCATCTTGCGGGCATCTATGATTGCGGAAGCCTGCTGTCTCTGCAGCATGACTGCGGCAATCTCAGGTGCGTAGGCGAGGTAGGTGATCCTTGCGTCAATGATATGAATGCCGGCCTGATCCACACGGGACTGGATCTCTTCCTTGATGCGCTCAGCAACCAGATTGGAGGAGCCTCTCAGGGAACCGTCATCTGCCAGTCCGTCACCGGTCGTATCAACATTCGGTGCAATGTCGTACGGATAGATCCTGACGATATCACGGAGCGCGGTGTCGCACATCAGGGAAAGGAATTCTTTGTAGTTGTCTACATTGAATACTGCTTTTGCAGTATCGACGACTTCCCAGGTGACAGCGATGCCGATCTCCACCGGATTGCCCAGAACATCATTGATCTTCTGCTTGGCGTTGTTCAGCGTCATGACCTTGAGGGAGATCTTTTTGGAAAGCTGCACTGTACCTTCCTTCAGGAGCGCATGGGCCTTTACATCATTGGACTGGGAGAGCTCGGTTCCGGCAGCCGGGTTGACGGCGGAACAGAAGGGATTGACGAAGTAGAAGCCTTCACCCTTGAGCGTTCCGATGTATTTGCCGAACAGCGTCAGTACAAGGGCTTCCTGCGGCTTGAGGACCTTCAGGCCGGCGATCATGATCATCGCGGCGATGAAGATAAGGATGGCCAGCGGGATCAGAAGCGGGTTGTAGGCTGCGCCTCTGATAAAGGTAATGACGGAGAAGACGCACATGGCGATGATCACCAGCAGCATCATCATTCCGTTCTTCTGTTTGTTCAGATTGATTTCATCCATAAAGGTTACCTCTTTCTGATATCATTATGATATCATTATGCAATATAGTCAAGTGTTTGTTTCTATGATTGCATGATGCGCAGTATGCAAAGAATCGTATAATGATCCGTAGAAGAGGATACTTAATGGTTTCTTAAGGATTCCGCATCTGTTTTCTTAATCGGATCATTTCTAGAATGAATACAGTGAAGGGGGACAACTATGGCAAAAGTACTGATCGTGGATGATGAGCAGGATATTGTGGATGCACTGAAAATCTATCTGTCTTCCCAGGAATATGAACTGTATGAAGCGCATACCGGCAAGGAAGCGCTGGAGATGATGGAAAAGGAAGAGATCGATCTGGTTCTGATGGATATTATGATGCCGGTCATGGACGGGATCTCCGCTGTTGCCAAGATCAGGCAGATCTCCAATGTACCGATCATTCTCCTGACCGCGAAGAGCGAGGACAGCGACAAAGTGCTCGGTCTGGACATCGGTGCGGATGACTACATCACCAAGCCGTTCAGTCCGGCAGAGGTCATTGCAAGAGTGAAGTCGCAGCTCAGAAGATACACCAGGCTCGGCAGCCATGTACAGCAGACAGGCGAGATCGTAATCGGTGGAATCGTACTGAATGACAATGAGAAGAAGGTCACAGTGGACGGGACGGAAGTATCCCTGACACCGGTGGAGTACGGGATTCTGAAGCTTCTGATGGGCTGCCCAGGCCAAGTATACAGTTCTGCCCAGATCTACCGTCTGGTGTGGCATGATGTACCGATGGGTGCGGAAGGTACGGTAGCCGTGCATATCCGGCACCTGCGGGAGAAGATCGAGATCAATCCTTCGGAGCCCAGATACATAAAAGTAGTCTGGGGCCAGGGATATAAAATGGAGGCCTATCATGGATGACAGCATCAGAAAAAGCACCATCCTGAAAATCATAGCGTTCCTGCTGTTCTGCCTGGGCGGTGTTGGAACGGCAGTATACGGTACAGGAATCATCGGTGCCGTGGATTTCGGCATGATCGATGAGCAGGGCTATCAGGAAGTGGCTGACTACCGGGATTCCTACAGTGTTACGTACAGCATGCGTCAGCACGCGCTGGATGCAGTCGACATCAATGTGATGAATGATGAGTTCATCAGCAGCCTGCCGCAGGATCTGATGATCCGGGTGTACGAAACGGAAGATGATGAAAAGATACTGCT
>JAEEYJ010000003.1 GCA_016291725.1 Solobacterium sp. | reverse complement strand
CTGCCGGACGCAGCACATGCTTTTTCTTTCTGTATACCAGAACAGCAGCGGGCACATAGAACGGCAGACCGGCACCGAGAAGAGAACCAGGGAGACGGAATGCATTCAGGACCGCCAGAATATGGTCGGCCGTACGGTACAATGCATCTGCAGAAACAAACGGTACAAACAGCGATACCGCCGCAACAAGGAACAGAATGCCGTAGAACGTTGACATTACCGGATACAGCAACGCGGACAGTGGATTGACGCCATGGAAGAACAGGCTCTGGACAATCATGCCGGCATACCACGAAGCCGCTTTCGGATGATCGCTGAACAGGACTGCCGAACGGTAGACGAAAGGGATCCAGAACGAAGCGGAGAATACAGCATAGGGCATCAGGACCAGGCAGACCAGCGTACTTGCGCCAAGACATTTCTGACGGGAGAGCGAGGCTCTTTTCAGCATTCGGTAGACTGTACTGTGCAGCAGCACAAAAGGAAAGCGGTAGATGAGGCAGAGTACAGTACTGATGGCGCATACAGCCAGGGACCTCCGGTCTTTGTCCAGCCAGTACTTCAGCAGACGGTCCAGGGCCATCAGGAGCCCTGCCCACGACAGTCCGCTGTCCATCAGATAACTCGCTATGGAAAGATCCTCTGTACGCATGCCCAGCAGGACTCTGTACAGCAGCGGTCTGTCCCTGTGCCTTCCTGCCCTTCTCTGGATCCATCCTCTGACAGAGCGGCTCTCCTTGATGACCGACCACTGTCCTGCAGACCCATAGAAACGGATTCCCTGCATGGCGTACTTTCTGCGGGTATTCGGCCGGTAGAATCCATAATTGTCCTCTACGGGCCTGAAACCGGCTTCAAACGCAATGACAGAATCCAGTACCGGGATCTCCTGGCAGTACAACTGTACAATCCATCCTTCACTGTATACAATGGCAGATCTTTCCGAGACGGAGATGACTCTTCCTTCCGTAATCTGCGGTTGGGATGTCCTGCCCCGCGGCACAGAGACAATGAGAAAACAAAGCAGCAGACCGAGCACCGTCCTGTCCCGCGTGCGCAGGAAGCAGTACACCAGGGCAATCAAGGCAACAATGACGCGGTAGACATCAGCATGCAGGAAGAGCACAAGAAGGACAGACGCAAGGTATGCATGATCCAGCAGGTCCTTACAGACAGATGAGATCTTCAATGTTCGCATACTTTTTGTCTCCGATTCCTTTGACCTTCTTGATGTCTTCCAGCGTCTGGTAGTAACCGTTCGTTTCCCGGTATTCGATGATCTTTGCGGCTGTTGTCTCACCGATTCCCGGCAATGTACACAGATCTTCCAGAGTACCGGTATTGATGGATACTCTCCCTGCCGGTCTGTCCTTTGCGCGGATGATGACGCAGTCGCCGTCCTTCAGGACTGTCTGGGGATTCAGTACATCCAGGTCGGCTGTTTCCTTTGTCCCGGCCAGATCCAGCAGGTCCTGCAGCTCGGTATACGGCTCCAGCGTATAGATGCCCGGATACTCGACTTCTCCTTCGATGGTGACCTGGATGCCGGATGTACGGATCTGTTCAACAGCGAACGGATCCATGTCGATACTGAATGCCAGGACGGCAAGCAAAAACAAAATGAGCAGCCAGCGCATGATATGCCTCCTGCTCATTTATACGCAGATATTGTGGGTGAACGCTCAGCTGACCTTCAGGATTTCAACCTGATAGGGCTTCTTTACGTTAACGGTCGCTTTCGCTCCTGCCTTCTTTTCCATGATGGCCTGGGCAAGCGGTGTTTCGTTGGACAGTTTGCCGTTCAGCGGATCGGTTTCGGTGCTGCCTACGATGGTGTAGGTCGCTTCCATACCATTGTCCAGGAAGCGGAGCGCTACCGTAGAACCGATACGTACAGTCCTTGACTTGGACTTCTTGGTATCGATCAGTTCATAGTGCTTGAGCTGGTATTCCAGTTCCGCGATCCTGGCTTCTACACGTGCCTGACGGTCACGGGCTGCATCATAGTCCGCATTCTCGGAAAGGTCACCGAGGGAACGGGCTTCCTTCAGTTCCGCCTTGACTTCTTCCCTCTCTACATGGACGAGTCTTTCATATTCTTCCTGCAGGTCCTTCAGTCCCTGCTCACTGATGATGATTCTGTCTTCTGCCATTTCAATACTCCTTGTTCCAATTGCGGATTATAGCATTGTATCGTGGATAATGCTACTGATTTTTGTCTCCAGCAGATCGATTGCCACTGTATTGCTGCCGCCTTCCGGAATGATCAGGTCAGCGTATATTTTGCTGGGCTCTACAAAGGACTGGTGCATGACCCGCACGGTATTGACATACTGCGATACGACAGAGTCCAGCGTACGTCCTCTTTCCTTGACATCACGCACGAGACGCCGGATGAAGCGGACATCGGCCGGAGTATCGACAAAGATCTTGATGTTCTGCAGACTGCGCAATTCTTCGCTCTCCAGTACAAACAGACCTTCCAGTACGATGACGTCCGCCGGTTCCACGATTTCCGTGACCTCGCTTCTGGTGTGGTGTACATAATCATAGGTCGGCTTGCGGATCGTTTTTCCGGCAATGAGTTCCTTGACCTGGTAAACCATATAATCGTTGTCAAAAGCGAAAGGATGATCGTAGTTCGTCTTGACACGCTCTTCAAAAGGCATGTGCGACTGATCCTTGTAGTAGTCATCCTGCCGGATGATGACGACTTTTTTTTCTTCCCGGAACTTTTCCACGATCTTTTCCGCTATCGTGGATTTTCCGGATGCGCTTCCGCCGGCAATGCCGATGATGATGGGTTTGTTCATAGGTTTTCTTCCTCTGCTTTCAGCAGTATGCCGCTGCTGCTGTATTCCAGCCTGTAGGCGAATAATCCTGGTTCATGATCCAGCAGCCTGGAGAGAAACAGACGGTCTCCCGGCCAGAGATTCAGCTGCAGGATCTCCTCTTCCGGTATCCAGGCCAGGCTGCCTTCCTCCGTGGCGTGAAAATCCCCGGAGAACGTTTCCGAAGTATAGACGAAGATTTCCTCGTCGTCCTCACCGTCATACACGAAGTACAGTTTTCCCCGGAATTCCGGTATGCATCGGTAGCCGGTTTCTTCGAAGGTTTCTCTGACTGCGCAGGCTTCAGGAGTCTCCCCTTCCAGAAGCTTGCCGCCGACACCGATCCATTTGCCCTTGTTGACATCATGGTCCTTCCGGTTTCTCAGCAGCATCAGCCACTGTCCGTCCCGGATCAGATAGATTAGTGTACTGCGGATCAATTCAGGTACTTCCTGACGTTGGCATTGTGCTCTTCCAGCGTCTCTGCGTAATACACGGTACCGGTTTTTACATCTGCCATGAAATACAGATAATTGCTCGGCGTCGGATGCAGTACAGCTTCAAACGCATCACGCCCGGGGTTCTCGATCGGTCCGGGAGGCAGGCCTGCGTACTTGTAGGTGTTGTACGGGGATTCATAGTCGCTGTTGACTTCACAGGCCCACCAGTTGTCATCCTGTTCGATATCGATGGAATAGCACACGGTTACCGAGCTCTGCAGCAGCATTCCGGTATTGAGACGGTTGTAGAATACGCCGGCGATCATCTTCATATCCTCCGGTTTCCCTGCTTCATACTGCACAATGCTTGCCAGGGTGTACAGTTCATGGATGCTCAGACCGGAGGCCAGGATATCATTCTTGTACTCATTGAACACAGCAAGTGACTGGTCCAGCATCTTCTCCGTGACGGCCTCCGCGGTCGTTTCCCGGAAGAAACGGTAGGTCTCCGGAGCAAGGTATCCTTCCAGCTTGATCCGGATCTGATCGTTGAAGATTTCATCCGTCAGGAACGGATAGCGCCCCATCAGGGAACGGATGTAGTTCTCATCATTCCAGAGCCTCAGCAGATCCTCTGCCGGAACCGTCGTCCGTGCTGCGATCTTTGAAGCAGCGTGCTTGGCCCAGTCTCCTTCAACGATGGTGACATTGACTTCATCCGTCAGAGCCTGGGAAGAATCTGTGAGAATCTTCAGAATGGTTTCCGGATCGGTGCTCGGGTCAATGATATAATCGCCGGCTTTCAGGTCGGTCAGCCCGGCGCTTTTGCCGAAACGGTAAAAGGCTCCGGCATCCCGGATGATTCCTTCTTCCTCCAGACGGCTTCCGACACTGCGCAGTGTATCTCCGGG
>JAEEYJ010000041.1 GCA_016291725.1 Solobacterium sp. | reverse complement strand
GGGTACTGGGGAAGAAGCCGCTGTACCTCGGTACGGATGACTACTTTGTAGAAAGGCGGGACACTCCGGTCGGACCGGACGGCAAGAATGACTACGAGACCATTGACGCGCTGGATCTGGAGCTGTTCAACACCCAGATGAAAGCGCTGATGAACGGGGAGAAGGTAGACCTTCCGGAGTTCGACTTCATGGAAGGCACCAAAGTATTCGGCAAACGGATTGTTACACTGGATCAGGATGAACCGATCGTCATTGAAGGCATCCATGGCCTGAATCCGAAGATGACAGCAGAGATTGATGAAGAGAACAAATACCGGATCTACATCAGCCCGCTGACCCAGCTGAACATTGATGCTCACAACCGGATATCTACGAATGATGCCAGACTGCTGAGAAGAATCGTACGCGATCACCAGTTCCGCGGCTACAGCGCTGCCAGAACAATCGAAGCCTGGCCGAAGGTTCGTACAGGAGAGGAAAAGAACATCTTCCCGTATACAGACCAGACAGATGTGTTCTTCAACAGCCATCTGCTGTATGAACTGTGCATTCTGAAGAGCGCTGCAGCCCCTCTGCTTACGGAGATTACAGAGGACGATCCTTCCTATCCGGAAGCCCAGCGCCTGCTGGATTTCCTGAAGTTCTTCCGCTCCCTGGATGATTTCAGTCTGGTGCCCAATCATTCCATCATGCGCGAATTCATCGGCGGCAGTACAATCCTGTAAATGCACAGGGTTTTCGGGTATAATATTTTGGATATGTGTGAAAGGGGGATTCTATGAGTGAAGTCCGTACGTTGATCATTATCCCTGCGTACAATGAACAGGACAGCATTGAAAAAACGGTTGCGGATATCGAACAGAATCTGCCGGGTTTTGATTATCTCATCGTCAACGATGGTTCAACGGACCGTACCGGAGAACTGCTTGATGAACGGGGATACAGCCATATCGATCTGCCGGTGAACCTCGGTCTTTCCGGTGCTGTACAGGGCGGCTATAAATATGCATACCAGATGGGCTATGACTGCGCTGTACAGTTTGACGGAGACGGCCAGCACCAGGCACGCTATATTGCGGATATGGTAAAGGAAATCGAGAACGGATACGATATCGTGATCGGTTCCCGCTTCGTAAACAAAAAGAAGGATCACTCCCTGCGGATGATCGGTGCCAGGATCCTAACGGTACTGATCAGGCTGCGCACAGGAACGAGAGTCGCGGATCCGACCAGCGGCATGCGGCTGCTCAACCGTAAAATGATCCACGACTATGCCTACAACATGAACCGTCAGCCGGAGCCGGATACGCTGGCCTATCAGCTCAGAAGAGGCGCAAAGATCAAAGAGGTCCAGGTTGAAATGAACGAACGTACAGCGGGGGTGAGCCTGTACAAAGGGCTCTGGCCTGCTGCGAAGTATATGATCTCCATGATCATCTCCATCATCTTTCTTTCCTGAGGAGGCTTTATGGGACAAAGACTGCAGTTCTTCATGATTACGATTTCCATACTGGTTTTTCTGGCAATCGTACATTATATCCGCAAAAGCAGGCTGACAACGCAGATGGCGGTGATCTGGATCCTTTGGTCGCTGGGACTGGTCATCATCAGTATCTTCCCGCAGATCATCTACAGTCTGGTAAAGCTGCTGGGCATTACCACAACGATGAACGGTCTGTTCATCATTATGATTTTCATTGTGTACTGCCTGGTGTTCTTTCTGTACCTCAAGGTCAGCATTCTGGAAACAAAGCTGAACGCACTGGTGCAGGAACAGGCCATCCGCAGCAAGGAAGATACAGAGAGGTAACCGTATGAGAAAGCTGAAAGTAATGACGGTGCTCGGGACAAGGCCGGAGATCATCCGCCTGAGTGAGACCATAAAGGCATGTGACCGCTACTTTGATCATGTACTGGTTCATACCGGACAGAACTATGACCCGAAGCTGAAGGACGTTTTCTTTGAGGAACTCGGACTGCGGGCGCCGGATCATTATCTGGATTGTGCCGGGAAGGATCTCGGGGAAACCATGGGCAATATTCTGGCCAAGAGCTATGAAGTCATCAGGCAGGAAAAGCCGGATGCCCTGCTGGTGCTGGGGGATACTAACAGCGCGCTCAGCGCCGTATGCGCCAAGCGGCTGAAGGTGCCGGTGTTCCATATGGAGGCAGGCAACCGGTGCTGGGACTGGAATGTATCGGAAATGATCAACCGGAAGATTGTTGATGCAATCTCCGACATCAACCTGCCGTATACGGAGAACAGCCGCAGATACCTGCTGAGCGAGGGCATTGATGGCAAGACAATCTTTGTGACGGGATCACCGATGACGGAAGTCCTGCACAGGCATATGGATGAAATCCAGGCAAGCAGTGTTCTGGAACAGCTGGGGCTGGAAGCCGGGAAGTACATTCTGGTCAGTGCCCACAGGGAAGAGAACATTGATCTGGAAGAGAATTTCATGTCATTGATGAACGCGCTCAACGATGTGGCGGATACCTACGGGATGCCGGTGATTTACAGCACGCATCCCCGTTCCCGCAAATGGATCGAAAAGAGAAGCTTTGTCTTCCACCCGCTGGTCAGAAGTCTGGAACCATTCGGCTTCTTCGACTACAACAAGCTGCAGATGAACGCGTACTGCGTCCTTTCGGACAGCGGTACACTGAGCGAAGAGAGCGCGATCCTGGACTTCCCGGGTGTATTGATCCGGACCAGTACAGAGCGTCCGGAGGCACTGGATGCCGGTTCGGTCCTCATCGGTGGTATTACAACGGAATCCATCGAGCAGGCGCTGGAAATGGCTGCTGCAATGCGGGAGAACGGTGAGCCGATGGGCAGGTCCCGTGACTATGCAGATGAAAATGTATCCATCAAGGTGGTAAAGATCATCCAGAGCTATACAGATATTGTGAAGAGGACCGTATGGCTGGAGCACTGAACTTTACAGAGTTCTTCAGCATCATCTCCGATCTGATCGCTCATTGGAACAGCGATCCTGTTTCATTGGGCATTTTAAGTGTGCTTGCGCTGATGGTGTCCGGCTACTTCTACGGCCGGGTGTACCAGAAGTTCATCCCGGCATTGAAGAATGTGGACTGTACATTCCTGGGCATATTCACCATCATTGGTGTTTTCCAGCTGGCTATGTACTTCTTTGTCTGGCGGGCGATCGATACGGAGTATGCGCTGATCCTGCTGATGATCCTGGTCGGTCTGGGACCGGTGCTGGCGGTCATTACGTGGTCGAACGTAGTGCCGTCCTGGAAGCATCTATTCTCTTTCGTGCTGGGCATACTGATCTGCATCGTGCTGGTTGCGGCTTCTTCACAGTGGACCATCACCAGTATGTATTTTGACTCGGTCACCTACCTGTCACAGACGGTGGAAAGCAGCACTGCTTCGTTTTTCGCCAGAATGGACTACAACCGGGGCATGACCGGGAACTTCATCTCCGATCCTCTGCATGATTTCAACAGCTATTACTACTTCTGGGGAATGATCCTGCGGTGGCTGCACCGGATGTTCTCCCTGCGCGGTACGCTGGCGCCGATCTATATCTGGGGCGCCACGGTACTGTACGGTATGGGACTGGGCAATCTGTTCGTCAGCAGTGTAAATGTGCTGTACAAGGAAAAGAAGCATGTCTGGTTCGGCATCCTGGCTGCGCTGCTGATTGCGTCTCCGTACTATACGAACTACTGGAATACCGATCTCGCTTTCTTCGGCAATACGATGCGTACGCTGGGCATCGGCTATATGTGCCTGCTGGTCTACCTTGCGCTGAAGCATGAGGATGCGCTGATATTTACGGCATTGGGCATCTGTTCCTTTGCCAATATTGCGTTCAGTTCCAGCGCGCTGTTCCTGGTTGCCTTTATTGATCTGGGGGTGTTCTTCGCGATGTGCCTCCTGAAGGAAAACAAGCCGGAAAGATGGATGTGGTTCGCGG
>JAEEYJ010000040.1 GCA_016291725.1 Solobacterium sp. | reverse complement strand
TTCATCGTTGAAGACGTACAGCTCTTCATCGGAACCGCCGCCTCTGCCGACAATGATCAGATCATAGCCGCGCCTGTCCATGTACTCAATGCCCTTGACGATGGAGGCTGCGGCGTAGATGCCCTGTACATTGACCGGATACAGTTCCAGCTGTACGTAGGGATTGCGCTTCCTGGTTGTACTGTCAAAGTCCTGGATCGCCTGTCCGGACGCGGAAGTCACAATGCCGATCCGGCGGGGATGGCTGGGGACAGGCTTCTTCTGTTCTTCCTTGAACCAGCCCAGGGCTTCCAGCTTCTTCCGCAGCTGCTCCAGCTTCAGTGCTGCTTCACCCGCGCCGATATCATAGAGTTTCCGTACCGTAATCTGGGTACGCCCGGCACCGGTGAAGAAGTCCAGCTTTCCTTCCAGGGCGACCTGCTGGCCGCTCTTCAGCGGAAAGTTCAGTGCGGAAGGCGCTTCGGACGCCCAGAGAACACAGTTGATCAGCACTTTGTCCTCCTTCAGGGAGAACCAGTAATTGCCGTTCCTGTCCGGTGCGCCGTAATTGGCGACCTCTCCTTTGACCAATACATTCTGGAAGGCCGGCAGGGTGCCGTAGATTCCCTTGATGAACTGATTGAGTTCCGATACCGTACGGTATTTGGAGAAGTCCGGTACAGAGACGGTCCCGGGCGCACTGACAATATAATCGGGGGCGGCTTTCGGACGCTGCGATTCGACAACGTAGCGCTTCAGCCCTTCCGGGAGTTCACCGTCCGTCACATAGTACCAGGTCCGCCGGTCCCGGTCCCACCGGGCTCCGTACCGCTTGGCGTCCTCTTTATGAGCATAGTCAACATTCAGTTTGTAGTACAATCGGCACCTCCTTTCCCGGCTTCTTCAAAGAACCCGCTGAGGCGGTAATGCTTTCCGCCGTCATCATTCGTTTCATCATGCCTGCACCAGGGCGGGCTTTTCTGCCGCTTTCACTTGAAAGTATACTATATCCGCCGCCTGCCGCAATGTATATGCGCACAGTGCGGTTCCGGTACAATTCCCGGATACGGTTTCATTATGTTTTTGCAGTGAATTGCGGTATAATCACTGTACGAAACTCCAGGAGGTATCGGTATGGCTGTACGTCTCGTATTCGGATTCATCACGCTTTTTGCGATCGGAGGGACAATTCTGAATCTAATGTCCCAGAAACACGGTAAATACCTGCAGGCAATGCTCAATGATTTTGAGGACGACGAACAGTTCGCAAAGAGCTATCGGAAAATGATGGACGAAGACAACGACGCAACATTCCGTGAGAAGGGCAACCTGCTCAAGATGTGGCACGATATCGACAAAGGATACTATGACCGGCTGGATGAAGATCTGGAGCGGATTGACCTGGATGTACTGATCGGTACGGATGAAGCCCATGTCAGCATCGGCAACTCCGAAGACGCTCTGAGCTATCTCTATCTGCTCGGCCCGGGCACACTGTACAGCCGCGGACTGCCGGAGCTGGCGGATAAGCTTGCCGCAAAGCGGGCACCCTATGCGGAACTGGTGAAGACCACCGCAATCGGTATGGTATCGGAAGCCAACGAGAAGTACTTCCGCAATGAAGACGACCGGGGAATCGAGTTCTATGAAGGATTCCTGAGCGGTGTATACAACAATCTGTCGTTCAACTCCACACTGATCAATCTGTACAAGGACGTCGCAGCGGTCAACTATCTCAAGT
Source organism: Solobacterium sp. (assembly GCA_016291725.1). Classification (GTDB taxonomy): domain Bacteria; phylum Bacillota_I; class Bacilli_A; order Erysipelotrichales; family Erysipelotrichaceae; genus Bulleidia. The sequence goes on along the minus strand of JAEEYJ010000040.1, from coordinate 5,305 downwards.
ACTGCTATGACAACAACTGGCCGAACCACTTCGCAGAGTACGCTATGTATCTCCCGAGCATCTACAAGCAGAAGATCGGCAGGCGCTGGATGGAAGAAGTCGGCCTGGTCCTGCCGGAAGCGTTCTATACGAAGGACGGCAGCCTGGATGACTACATCATCCCGGGCTATATCAACGAGATCTTTGCCCAGGAGCCTCCGCTGAAGGGCAAGGCAAGCAAATTCACGGACGAAGTCATCGAAGATGAAATCATCGATGATGTTCCTGCCGAAGAACCTGAGAAAGAGGAAGCGGAATGAAACTGATTGCCGGACTGGGAAATCCCGGAAAGGAATACGCAAAGACAAGGCACAACTGTGGCTTTATGGTAATCGATGAATTGGCGGAGATGTGCAGTACCGTCAATTTTACTATGAAGTGGAACGCGCTGATCGCCCCGGTCCGGATCCACGGGGAAAGCGTGCTGCTGCTGAAGCCGCTGACCTATATGAACAACTCCGGAAGCGCAGTGGCCCAGGCCGTTCACTACTACCGTATTGAACCGGCGGATATTCTGATCATTCATGATGATATGGACCTGCCGGTCGGCTCTGTCCGGATCCGCACCAAGGGCTCCGCAGGCGGCCAGAAAGGCATGAAGTCCGTTCTGCAGGCGCTGGGCACCCAGGACATACCCCGCATCAAGGTGGGTGTCGGACACAGCGAACGCGGTGATCACGAAGCCGTGCCGGACTGGGTGCTGTCCCCTGTGCCGAAGGCAGAACGGGAAGAGCTGGACGCTGCGGTCCGCAAGGCTGCCGAAGCGGCGTATGCCTGGGCGTATGAACCGCTGGACAAAGTCATGTCCCAGTACAATATCAAAGTAAAGAAAAAGACCGGAGACGATGAAGGAACAGGAAAAGACTAAGGCGTTCCATCAGCTTCTGCTGAAGGAAACGGAGGATCATCGGTCTGTCCGGATTCTGGACAATAAGCGTGGTGTTCTGCCGCTGACATCATTGATTGAAGAAGCGGTAGTGATTTCGGCTGCGTGGCTGAGGCATCCCGGACCGGTTCTGGTGGTCAAGAACAGTCTGTACAACGCACAGCGGCTCTATGAGCGCCTCTCCTCCCTCCTGGGAGAAGAGAACTGTGCGCTTTTCAGCGCGGATGAATCCCTGCGTGTAGAAGCGATTGCCTCTTCACCGGAGATGATGGCCGGCAAGGTGGAAACCCTGGCAGCGCTGAGAAAGGATTCCCGCAAAGTCGTCGTCACCGGACTGACGGGATTCCTGCGGCATCTGCCGGATCCAGGGGACTTCGACTCCCGCAGCATCGAACTGCGCACCGGCGGAATCATGGAGCCCGAGGACCTCAAGCGAGCCCTGCGGGCAGCCGGCTACTACCAGACTACGCATATCGACCAGCCGCTGGGCTTTGCGGCCAGAGGCGGCATCGTAGATGTCTGGTCGATGAACTACGATACACCTATCCGGGTGGAGTTCTTCGACAACGAGATCGACTCCATCCGCATGTTTGATCCCGGTACACAGAAGACCATCGCTCCGGTGCAGGAAGTACGCATCATCCCTGCCAGCGATGTCCTCTTCACCGAGCAGGAAGCCGAGGAGATCCGCACCAAGCTGAAGGACCTGACGGAACGGGAAGACAACGCGGTCTTCACAACGAACGTCATGAGCGATCTGGAGCTCATCGAAGAGCACCTCGCAGAACAGCGCCTCTATCCCTACAAAGCCCTGCTCAACCATACCGGATGTCTGGCGGACTATATGGACCATCCGCTGATTGTTCTGTCGGATGAGGAAGAGATCCGGCGTTCCCTGAAGCATCTGCGGGATGAGACGGTCGTCTACATCCAGGAGATGCATCAGGAAGGCAAGCTGCCGGCCAGGTTTGCTGTATGGCATGACTTCGACCGCATGATCATGGGCAGAACCCTTGTCAAGGAAGACCCTTTTGCGGACGAAGATCCGGGTATCCAGCAGCTTCACCTCCCGAATGAACGGCTGGAGATGAAACTGACCATGCTCAGCAGAGAAAAACGGGTTCTGCTGTGCCTGCATGAAGATGATCTGGACCGTGTGCTGGACGCCTGTGTCAATACCGGTACGGTCTATACTCTGGTACAGGACACGGTGCCGGAGAGAGGACTGTCCATCCTGGTGCAGCCTCTGGCGGAAGGCTTTGTCATCGGCGGCCTGAGTGTCGTCTCCCCCAGAGAGCTGCTGGAAGTGCACCGGGCGGAAGGAAGGTACGCAGACCGCTTCCGCAGCGCAGAAGTCATCCACAGCCACGAAGAGCTGGAACCGGGCGACTACATCGTCCATGAACGCTACGGCGTCGGCCAGTATGTCGGCATAGAAACCCGTGAATCGGGCAGGTCCATGAAGGACTTCCTGAAGATCGTCTACCGGGGAAACGCGGAACTGCTGGTTCCGCTGGAACAGTTCCGCCTGGTGCGCAAGTTTGTGTCCCGGGAGGGTGTCGTACCGCGCCTGAACAAACTGGGCAGCGATGAGTGGGAAAAGACCCGGAAGAAGCTGGAAGACAACGTTTCCAACATCGCGGAACGACTGGTTGCCCTGTATGCCGCAAGAGAAGAGCATATCGGGCATGCCTATCAGAAGGACAGCGAACTGCAGGCACAGTTCGAACGGGATTTCCCGTATGAACTGACGCCGGACCAGGAAGCTGCCGTAGCGGATGTCAAACGGGACATGGAGAGCGACAAGCCCATGGACCGGCTGGTCTGCGGCGATGTCGGCTTCGGCAAGACGGAAATCGCGGTACGGGCAGCTTTCAAAGCCGCATCCGAGAACAAACAGGTGGCGGTGCTCTGTCCCACCACCATCCTCGCGGAGCAGCACTACCGCACCTTCAGCGACCGCTTTGCGGACTATCCGTTCACGGTGCGCGTACTTGACCGGTATGTGCCCCAGGATACCGTACGGCAGATCCTTAAGGACACTAAGGAGGGAAGGGTGGATATCCTCATCGGAACCCACCGGATCCTGTCCAAGGATGTAGAGTTCAAGGATCTCGGGCTTCTGGTTGTCGATGAAGAACAGCGCTTCGGTGTAGAGCATAAGGAAAAGATCAAGGAGCTCAAGAACAGCATCGATGTACTGACGCTCAGCGCAACACCGATTCCCCGTACGCTGCAGATGTCCCTGATCGGCATCCGCTCCCTGTCTTCCCTGGAAACACCGCCGGAAGGACGCTACAGTGTACAGACCTACGTAGTGGAAAAGAACAAAGGCCTGATCATCGACGCCATTGAAAAGGAACTGGCCAGAGGAGGCCAGGTGTTCTACCTGTACAACAACATAGAGCGCATCTACAACGTAGCCAGGGATCTACGCCATCATCTCCCGGATGCCCGGATCGGGATCATCCACGGAAAGATGGACCGGGACTCCGTAGAGAACGTAATGATGGACTTCAATGACCGGAAGATCAACATTCTGGTCTGTACAACGATCATCGAAAACGGAATCGATATTCCGAACGCCAACACAATCTTCATTGACAATGCCCAGGACTTCGGCCTGGCCCAGATCTACCAGATCAAGGGCAGGGTTGGGCGTTCCAACCGGGTGGCCTATGCGTATCTGCTGGTGCCCCCGCGCCGCCAGCTGAGCGAAACCGCGCAGAAGCGCCTGCAGGCAGTCAAGGAATTCGCCCGGCTGGGATCGGGCTACCGGATTGCCATGCGTGACCTGACCATCCGCGGCGCGGGGGATCTGCTGGGTGCCGACCAGTCCGGCTTCATTGATACCGTAGGCATTGATATGTACGTAGAGATGCTGGAGCGGGCGATCGAGAAGCAGCGCGGCATCGAACGGCCGCAGACAACGAAGGTCCTCGCCAACACAGCAGAAGCCGGCTTCATCCCGAAGCAGTTCGCTCCGGATGACTTCGACAAGATCAGCATGTACCAGACAATCGACAGCATCATGGACGATGATGAGCTGGAAGCCTACCGTGAGAAGATCAGCGATGAATACGGCCGGCTGCCGCAGGAAGTCAGCCAGCTCTTCAGCAAGAAGAAGCTGGACCTGAAGCTCAATTCACCGGAAGTGGAAGAGTACAAGGAGATCAAAGGAAACGCAGAAGTAACCTTCTCCCAGGAATTCAGCGCGTCCCTGGACGGTGTACGGCTGTTTGAACTGTATTCGGAACTGTCCAAGGACATTGCGCTGCGCTACCGGAACAACCGCATTACCGCCAGTATCCCGATGGGAAAGAACACCCTGAGTACAGTACTGAAGATGATTGATACCGCAAAGGAGGCAGTCAGATGAGAATCGACAAATATCTAAAAGTATCCCGGATCCTCAAGAGGAGAACGGTATCAAAGGGACTCGCTGTCAATGAACGGGTGGAGATCAACGGAAAGATCGTCAAGCCTGCCCATGAAGTAAAGGCGGGCGATGAAGTGCAGATCACCTTCGGCAGCCGGAGAATGAAGATCCGGGTGCTGTCCACCGAAGAAGTAAAGCGGAAAAAGGACGCCGTCACCATGTACGAAGTCCTGGAAGAAGGCTTTGTCACAGACGAGACAAACATGATATAAATACAGTATGACGCAGACGAAGAAAAAGACCGAAAACAAGAAGCGCAGAAGGCTCTCCCCGATCGCAAAGCTGATCAGCTACATACTGATCATCGTTTCCGGTGTTCTGCTGTACAATGTCGGCCAGGAAGTCTATACGCACATGATGCTCAGACGCCAGCTGGCGGAAGCCCAGGCGCGCTACCAGGAAGTCCTGGAAGAGAATGAATACCTGACGAGTGAACGTGAGAAGCTGAAGGATCCGGACTATGTACAGAGCTATGCCCGGAACAACTACATGCTGTCGAAGGACGGAGAGCAGATCTACTATCTGCCGGAAAAATAACAGAGCGGTGGAAACACCGCTTTTCTGCGGGGGAACAGGATGCTGCTGTCTGTCAAAGACAGGAAAGCAGCAGCCGGACTATAATGAAACAAAGAGAGGAATCAGAATATGAGCAGAGTCAATTACGGTGCCAAACCGATTATGTTTCCGCAGCCGGTGCTGATTGTCGCAACCTACGATGAAAACGGTATACCGGACGCTATGAATGCAGCCTGGGGCATTACAACCGACTTCAATGAAATCAGCATCAGTATGTCCGAGCACAAAACAACGGAAAACGCAATGAAAAGAAAAGCGTTCACGGTAAGCATGGCAACGGAGGACTGGGCTGCGGCCTGTGACTATGTCGGCATCGAATCCGCGAACGAAGTACCGGACAAGTTCGCCAGAGCCGGATTCCATGC
>JAEEYJ010000039.1 GCA_016291725.1 Solobacterium sp. | reverse complement strand
CGTGCCTGCTCAGGCCATCTTTGCCAGGAACGCTCTGTATGCCCGGTACGCTTCGTAGATGTCCGCCTTGGAAGCGCTTTCGCTCGGAGCGTGCATGTTGTGCACCGCAATGCCGGCATCCATGACATCCATGTTCAGATCAGCGAGGATATAGGCGATGGTTCCGCCGCCTCCTACATCGACCTTGCCCAGCTCGCAGGTCTGGAACTGTACATCTTCCTCGGCCAGGATCCGGCGGACCTTGGCGATGAATTCCGGATGAGCGTCGTTCGAGCCGCCTTTGCCGCGGGATCCGGTGAACTTGTTGAAGACAATGCCGCACCCGAAGTAGGCACTGTTCTTCGGATCATTGACTTCCGGATAGTTGGGGTCATAGGCATTCGACACATCGCTCGACAGCATCTTCGAGTTCTCCAGGGCATCATTGATCTCTTCCGGCAGAGTGCAGCCCTGGCGGGAAAGCAGCTTGGTCACCACATTGACAAACCAGCGGGACTGCATGCCGGTATTGCCTACGGAACCGATCTCTTCTTTATCCACAAGGATGCAGCAGGCTGTCCGCTCCGGCTTCTTCATGTCCATCAGGGCGCGCATGCTGGTATAGGCGCAGATGCGGTCGTCATGGCCGTAGCCCATGATCATGGAGCGGTCCAGACCGTAGTCGCGGGCTTCCCCGGCCGGTACGACTTCGATCTCGGCTGAAAGGAAATCATCTTCCTCGATGCCGTACTTTTCCTTCAGCAGCTGCAGGATATACGCCTTGACCGGTTCTTTTTCGGTATCCTTGAGCGGCCGGGAGCCGGCGAATACATCCAGTGCTTCACCGGTTACGACTTCGGCAGCGTTCTTCTTCATCTGGTCCGCTGCCAGGTGAATGAGCAGATCGCTGATGCCGACGACCGGATCTGCCGGATCTTCACCGATCACGATATCCACGTTTGTGCCGTCTGTCCGGCAGACAACACCGTGCAGAGCCATCGGCCTGGCGACCCACTGGTACTTCTTGATGCCGCCGTAGTAGTGCGTATCCAGCAGAGCCAGACCATCCTTTTCATACAGTGTGTGCTGCTTAAGATCCAGGCGCGGGGAGTCGATGTGCGCGCCGAGGATATTCATGCCTTCCGTGAGCGGTGCTTTGCCGATGACGAACAGAACCAGGTTCTTTCCCCGGTTGACCGCATAGACCCGGTCACCTGCCTTCAGCTTGCCTTTCTTTGTCTCCAGACTGCGGAATCCCGCTGCTTCAGCCGCCTTGACGGCTTCCGTTACGTATTCCCGCTCTGTCTTCGCGGCAGAGAGGAATTTCCGGTATTCTTCAGCGAATACATCGGTTTCCGCAAGCTGTGCGTCAGTGTATTTTTCCCAGAGTGTTTTCATATTGTGCTCCTTTTCAACAATGGTATCTTACCACGTCCGGCCGGTATTTCATTGTCCGGAAAGGAGGCAGGTTGTGAAAAAGGTATGGATTTGGTACAATACAGGTAACGTAACCGCTTTCAACGGGTAGAACCCGATCATATTATCCGGAAAAGAGAAAAGACCAACGCCTTTTCTCTTTCCGTTCAGTAAAGAGAGGTTGAACAAATGAAAAAGTATTTAGCACTCATGCTGTCAGCGTTTCTGCTGGTAGGCTGTGGTTCCGGAGGATCCGCAGATAACGGCGGAGAGACCGAGGACGGCGTCATCGAGATCGAGTTCTGGCTTGCCCAGGGCAACAATGTTATGGACCTGGTCAACGAAGAGATCGACAACTTCAACAATTCGCAGACAAGGTACCATGTAACAGCGATCCAGCAGGAGAACTATGTTAAGACATTCTCCAACCTGCAGGCTGCCATTGCGGGCAGAAACGCGCCGGATGTGGTTCTGCTGGATACAGCGCCGGCAAGGCAGCTGTTCGAGAAAGGTGCGCTGGTCGCCTTCGATGATTTCCAGAAAGCAGACGCAGACTTCAACGCGGATGACTTCTATGCTGTATACGCAGACCAGGGCATCTATACCGACGGCACGACGTTCGCACGTCCCTGGTACGGTACCATCCAGATTGCCTACTACAGTGTAGAAGCGTTTGAGAAGGCCGGTGTGGATCCGCTGAGCATCAAGTCCTGGCAGGATCTTGTAGCGGCTGGTCCGAAGTTCAAGGAAGCCGGCTACCAGTTTGTCTGGGAACCGATGGGCGGCGACTCCAAGAACCTGATCGATGCGGCATTCGCCAATGGTGCAAAAGTATTCTCCGACGATGGTAAAACGGTTACGATCAACTCTCCGGAGTGGGTGGAAGTCTGGGAGAGCTTCCGCGGCTGGATCCACGATGACGGCTATATGCAGACGAAGTGGAACGGCATCGATGACTGGGTCTACTGGTATGATACGATCGACGATGTCATTGAAGGCAGAGCGGCAGGCTATACAGGATCCCCTGTAGACTCCGTAGACTTCGACTTCAATGTCATCCGTCCGCTGGAGCAGTTCGGCTGGAAGGACGGAGTCTCGCTGCCGTGGGCGCAGGCACTGATGCTGTGCATGCCGGCCGGCGGTACACCGGAAGAGCAGCAGGGCGCGTATGAGTTCATCAAGTTCCTGACGAACCCGGAGAACCAGGCAGCCTATACGATGCTGACAACCTATCCGGCCGCCAACAAGCGGGTAACGGATGTTCCGGAATACCAGAAGTTCCTGGAAGAGAACCCGGTCGCGGCTGTCCTGCTGGCACAGTCCGAGCATGCAGCGATCTATCCGGTTGATCCGACAGGCGGCAAGATTCTGGATGAGCTGAACATTGCGGCAGAGAAGATCGAGATTGAAGGCGTATCTGCCCAGGAAGCGCTGGACGAGGCACAGAAGAACGCACAGATTGCGCTGGATGAAGCTCTGGCGAACTGAGAAAACGTACAAGTGAATGAAGCAGCCGCACTCAGCTGCGGCTGCTTTCCTGCCTCGGAAAGGGGAAACATATGGCTGAAATCATTCTGAACAATATAACGAAGGAATACGATAATGGTTTCCAGGCAGTCAAGAACATCAATCTGGAGATCAAGGACAATGAATTTGTCATCCTGGTCGGTCCTTCCGGCTGCGGCAAGTCCACAACACTGCGGATGATTGCCGGTCTGGAGGACATCAGCGACGGAGATCTTTTCCTTGACGGCAAGCGGATCAACGATGTGCCTCCGCAGGAGAGGGACATCGCTATGGTGTTCCAGAACTATGCGCTCTATCCGCATATGACGGTGTACCAGAACATTGCCTACAGCCTGAAGATCAAGAAGGTTCCGAAGGATGAAATCGACCGGAGGGTCAGGGAAACAGCGGCTTCCCTCGGACTGACGGAGCTGCTGGACCGCAAGCCGGGACAGCTGTCCGGCGGACAGAAGCAGCGGGTTGCCATGGGCAGAGCGATCATCCGCCATCCCAAGGCATTCCTGATGGATGAACCGCTTTCCAACCTGGATGCCAAGCTGAGAGGACAGATGCGGGTAGAGATCGCGGACCTGTACCAGAGGCTGAATACAACGTTCATCTACGTTACGCATGATCAGACGGAAGCGATGACGCTGGGGACGAAGATCGTTGTCATGAAGGACGGAGAGATCCAGCAGATCGACAATCCGACGAATCTGTTCAACTATCCGGTCAATAAATTCGTAGCGGGATTCATCGGTACACCGACCATGAACTTCTTTGACGCAGAGTGCGTGGAGGAAGACGGGAAGCTATGCCTGAAGACGCTGGACGGGAAGATTGAACTGACACCGGAGAAGGAGCAGAAACTAAAGGAAGACGGCTGGACAGGCAGAAAGGTCACAGCCGGAATCCGTCCTGAGCATCTGGAATTCTGTACAGAAGAGCAGGCAGCCTTCAAGGGTGAGATCTCGGTATTCGAACTGCTGGGGTCCAATGCGATCATCTACGCCCAGTGCGCAGACGGCCGGGTTGTAATGAACACGAACGATACAGTCTCCCGGGAGCACGGGGAAACCGTATTCATGAAGCCTAGGGAAGAGAAGCTGCATATCTTTGATCCGGAAACGGAAAGGATCATAACGAACTGATATGGCTGCGAAGACGAAATACAAGCGCAGGTATGACAGTCTGCCGACGGTTCTGCTGTTTGTGCTGCCGGCACTGATTCCTTTGATCGTGTTCTGGATCTATCCGATCCTGCGCTCCATCTGGCTGAGCTTCACCAACTGGGATTTCATTTCCCCGACCTATAAAATCATCGGATTCAAGAACTATCTGTCACTGTTCAAGAATCCCCGGTTCTTTGAAGCCCTGTGGCATACGGTGGTCTTTACCGCAGGAACGCTGCTGCCGACCATTGTGTTCGGTCTGATCCTGGCGCTGCTGCTGGTGAAGAATTTCCGGGGAAGCGGAATCCTGAAGTTCATTCTGTTCTCTCCGTGGATTACACCGACGGTCGCGATCTCCATCGTCTGGTCCTGGATCTACAAGACCGACGGTGGTATTGCCAACACCATCCTGACTTCACTGGGCATGTCGCCGCTGAAGTGGATTGCGTCTTCGGATACAGCCATGCTCAGTGTCATCATCGTTACCATCTGGAAGTCCCTGGGCTATTCCATGATCTTCTACCTGTCAGCGCTGGAGAAGGTACCGGGAGAGCTGTACGAAGCAGGTGCGCTGGACGGTGCCTACAGCTGGCGCCAGTTCGTGGACATCACCCTGCCTTCCATCTCACCGACGACCTTCTTCCTGACGATCATTACCACGGTCAATTCACTGCAGGCATATGACCAGATCCAGGTGCTTACCCAGGGCGGTCCGGCGGGCAGTACACGTACGTTGCTGTACATGTACTATCAGCTGGGCTTCCAGGAGTTCAATATGGGCCAGGCAACGGCGGTAGCGGTCATCATGATCCTGCTGACCGCGGGACTGTCCCTGATCCAGTTCAAAGCGAGCGAGAAGTGGGTGCACTACTAGGAGGAACGGTATGAATACACATTACAAGGACAACCGGTCCCTGCCGGTCAGGATCCTGTCTGTACTGGGCAAAGTACTGATTCTGGGTACAGCAGGCATCTTCACAGCCTTTCCGTTCATCTGGATGATTGTATCTTCCCTGAAGACAAAGGCGGATATTCTGAATACGGATATCTTCTTCCCGACGGATCCGCAGTGGTCCAACATTGCGAGCATCATCTTCCGTTCGCCGATCCCCCGGTACATCTTCAATTCCGCGTGGGTATCGCTGGTCATTGTCGGACTGCAGATCATCACCGGCGCGATGCTTGCCTATGCACTGGTGTTCCTGAAATTCCGTACGAACAAACTTCTGTTCGGCATTGTTATGGGGACGTATATGCTGCCGGTTGCGGCGACCTACATTCCCAGCTACATCATTCTGGCGGACTGGCATATGCTGGATTCCTTCCGGGGTCTGATCATATCCAGTACGGTCAGTATCTTCGGAATCTTCCTGCTGCGGCAGGGATTCATGCAGATACCGAAAGGACTGGTGGAAGCAGCCAGGATGGACGGGGCTTCCCACTGGCGTGCGCTGTGGGAGATCGTCTGTCCGATGACCAAGGCCAGCTTCATTACCTTCGGTCTGATGAACTTCATCTCTACCTACAACAACTACATGTGGCCTTCCCTGATCACCAAGAGCAGTGAATACTTCCTGGTTTCCCAGGGACTGCGGGCCTTCTTCATCCGTGATGGTGCCTACGGTACGGAGTGGGCGCTGGTCATGGCCGCTTCGGCCGTGGTCGTTGTCCCGCTGCTGGTCCTGTTTGCGTTTACGCAGAAATGGTTCATCAACGGAATCGGCGGTGAAACCGGCATCAAAGGTTAACAGATTCACAAGGATTCTGCCCTGCTGGACAAAACAGCAGGGCTTTTCTTCTGATTATCCATTACAATAGCAGTATGAAACGAGGCATTTTGTTCAAAGTGTGCAGTGCCGTGATGGCCTGTGTGTGCCTTTACGGCATCTTTGCGCTGCTGGTGCTGGCACCGAAGGCTGCGGCTTCCCGGGATGAGATCGAAACCATGCTGCGGGAGAACCAGCGGATGGAAACCGAACGGAGGATCCTCCGTCTCCGGCAGCTTTCCCTCCAGAACGGCACAGACTTCAAGACAGATGCCACGGTAAAGGAATATGTTATGTCTGCCGGTACCGGTACGACGTATGTGCCTGTGGCGCTGCGGTATACCGATGCGCGGCAGATGGAAATCGTCGGTGTCGGGGACTCTGTCATGGTATCGGGCCTCAGCGCGCTGTACGCCACCTTCCCGAACGGCTATTTTGACGCACTGTTCGGACGGACGATCTACGCCGGCATTGAAGTGCTGCGTGGTCTGGAACAGAGCGGGCATCTGGGGGATGTGCTGGTGTTCTCCCTCGGTGCCAACAGCTATATTCAGGAAGAGGATGTAGAGGAGCTGATCCGCCTCAGTGACGGGCATCCAACCTTCTTCATCTCTGCCTACGGTGTGTCCAATGACTCCAATGATGTGATGAAACGGGTCATTGCCAGACATCCTGATGCGTATTATATAGACTGGGAAAGCGTTGCCTTCCCCAACCGGGCAAGGTATATCCTGAGCGACGGTCTGCATCTGACCGATGCCGGCGCGGAAGTCTACGCCAATCTGATCGCTGATGAGATCACAAAGGAACTGATCACCAATGAGTAGGACGCGCAGGAAAAACAGAATCCGCGGGCTGGACAGCCTGCGGGCGCTTGCGGTGCTGGGCGTTCTGCTGTACCATGCGTTCCCTGTGGTGTTCTCCGGGGGCTTTTTCGGGGTAGTGGCGTTCTTCGTCATCAGCGGCTATCTGAGCGGATACCGTACACTGACACAGATGAAGGAACGTACGTTCTCCCTTGGAGACTACTACCGGAAGCGTTTCCTGCGGATCTGGCCGGCTATGATCATTGTTCTGCTGGCAGGGACAGCTGTTCTGTCAAGGATTGATCTCTACCGCCTGGCAGACAGCCGGCAGGAATTCCTGAGCGCTGTGCTTGGATACAACAATTACTGGCAGCTGAAGATGAACACATCCTACTTCAATGACCTGGCGGACAGTTCACCGTTCACCCATCTGTGGTACATTGCGGTGCTGATCCAGTTTGATCTGGTCTGGCCGTGGATCATAATGATCCACTGCCGGATCCGCAGATCAGCAGGGAAGTTCCTGCCGCTGCTGCTGTTCTTCTGCCTGACGGCATTCTCCTTTCTGGTGATGCCCTGGGAGCTGCTCGCTAAAGGAAAGGATCTCTCCTGGGTCTACTACGCGACCGGGACAAGAGTATTCTCTCTGCTGGCCGGTGCCTTTGCGGGAATGATGCGGGCGGAATCCCTTGGCATCCGGTCGCTGAAGTCCGGCAATCCCTATATACCCCGGATTCTCTATGCAGCATTCGTCGTCATAACCGTACTGCTGTATCTGGGTGCCTCCGGATCATCGCGCGTTGTTTATCTCGGAGGAATGCAGCTGTATACCATTGCGGTCTGCCTGGTCATTGAACTGATTGCGATGAACCGGCGTACGTTCCGCCGTTTTGTGGACGGCCGGCTGTCCCGCTGGCTGTCTTCCCTCAGCTATGAGATCTATCTCTGGCAGTATCCTGTTCTTCTGTTCAGCAGACTGCTGTTCCCGGAACAGAAAGCACTGATCATTGTCCTGACGCTGGCTGTGATCCTTGTGCTCAGTGTCTGGCTGCACGCATTCACCGCATCGCTCATGCCGCAGAGGCGCGGAAGGGCCCATGCCTGAAAGGAGTCCTATGAAACACAATATCTGCAGACTAATCATAGTGACGCTGGCAGTGCTTCTGACGGCAGGCTGTTCTGTTTTCCGCCGGGATGAGGGGATCTACGGGCTGTATGAGCTGGTGGAGATGCGGGAAGGAGAAGCCGTTACCGCACAGGAAGATCTGGAATCCCTGAAGGAGTACGGGCTCTACAGCTGGCTGGAGATCAATGAAACCAATACCGTTGTGCTGCACTGGTTCGGGGAGGCATCGCAGTACACTTTGGATGAAAAGAATAAAGTACTGATCGCGGCAGATACGCAGGAAGAGATTCCTTTTGCGCGCAAGCAGCAGACGATCACACTGGGAGAGGAAGGCAGTGAAAGAATATTCCACCGGGTGGATGACCCGGAGGAATACCTGCAGGAAGTGATACCGCATCTGCCCGCTGGATCCTGGCAGGAACAGACAATGAAGCGTACCGGGAATCCGGACAGCGGGTACTATGAAATACCGGCACGCTGGTTCCGGGTACTGACGGAAGAGCAGGAACAGAAGGGAATGCAGATCTGGACGGACGGGCAGTACTTCCGGCTGACGGTATTCAGCCTGAAGGGCGAAGAGCGTTCCGAGTGGAAGGACCAGAGTCCGGAATTCGGTCTGGAGCTGTATGCCCATGAGATCGCTCAGAAGTACATGGAGCACCTGACCTGGAAGAACTATGAACAGTATGACTTCAATGGCTATGCGGTCAAGGAGTGCGGCATGTCCTTCGATGATGGTTCCTGGATGGTGATTGCGGTCTTCTGCGACGAAAGCAGCGTCATGCATTACTTCATCTTCGAGACCTCCGGTACGGAGGCGGGCAACTGGCTGAACGCGTTCAAGGAACATACGCTGGGCAGTTTCCGTACAACGGAATAATCTATACATTCCTTCCGCAAATGATGTATAATATCCCTGCTGAAGATATGGAGGCTTAGCTCAGCGGGAGAGCATTCCCTTCACAGGGGAGGGGTCAAGGGTTCGAATCCCCTAGCCTCCACT
>JAEEYJ010000038.1 GCA_016291725.1 Solobacterium sp. | reverse complement strand
TACGAGATCCGCAGGGAACAGGACAGGGCGGCCTACGGCCGGATGCTGGTGTACCTGGAAGAGACGCAGAAGCATCTGCTTGAGCATGTACAGCCGGCGTATATTGAACGTGAGGAATCTGTACTTTACATGGATTACAGTACCCAGCGGAACCTGGAACTGACGGAGGCCCTGCATCCCCAGAACAACGGTGAGACGCTCTGGTCCTTTCTGGATGTCTGCCGGAGCGCGATGGGATCGCGGAAGCTGAAGCAGTGGGTGATGAAGCCGCTGGTGGACCGGGAGAAGATCGAACAGCGCTATGACCGGGTGCAGGCACTGATGAAGAATTTCCGCACCAGGCAGAAGCTCCGGGATCATCTGAACCGGATCTACGATGTACAGCGCCTGATTGCCCGCTGCGCAATGAATACAGCCACAGCTGTGGACTGTCAGCGTCTGGGAAGAACCCTGAAGGAAGTGCCCGGCATTCTGGACTGCGTACAGGACGCTGCCTTTGCGGAATACGCGGATACCGACCGGATGGAAGCTCTCTGTGCAGTGCTGAATGATGCGCTGAACGAAGAACTGCCTGCTCAGATGAGCGCCGGAAACATCTTCCGGGACGGCTACAATGCAGAACTGGATGAAGCACGGATGATCCAGCGCAGCGGACGGCAGTTCATTGCGTCGCTGGAAGCGAAGGAGAGGGAGCGCACCGGCATCAAGAACCTGAAGATCGGCTACAACAAGGTCTTCGGCTATTATATTGAAATCTCCAAGGGTGCACTGTCCCAGGTCAAGGATGAATGGGGCTATGTACGCAAGCAGACACTGGTGAACAATGAACGGTTCATCTCCCAGGAGCTGAAGGAGAAGGAGGACGCCATCCTGCATGCCGAAGAGAACGCGGCCAGGATCGAACGGATGCTGTTCGCGCAGCTGCTGGATGACGTCCGCAGACAATTGGTCCCCCTGCAGCGTCTGAGCGTTGTTCTGGCAGAGCTGGATGTCTTTGCGGCACTGGCCGAGATCAGTTCAAAGTACGGCTGGATCCGTCCGGAATTCACAGAAAACGAAATGGAGATCCTCGGCGGCAAGCATCCGATCCTGGATGTCATGATGAAGGATCCCCACTACATTGCCAACGATCTGATCATGGACCGGGAGAATTCCATCCTGCTGATCACCGGCCCCAACATGGGCGGCAAATCAACCTACATGCGCCAGACAGCCCTGATTGTCATCCTCGCCCAGACCGGCTGCTTTGTACCGGCCAGGAAATGCCGCATGCCCCTGATCGATAAGATCTTTACCCGCATCGGTGCAAGCGATGACATCCTGTCCGGACAGTCCACCTTCATGGTGGAGATGAGTGAAGCCAACCATGCGCTGGAGAACGCAACGGAGCACTCTTTGATCCTGTTCGATGAAATCGGCCGGGGAACATCCACCTACGACGGCATGGCGCTCGCCCAGGCAATGATCGAGTACATCGCTGCCTGCATCCACGCCTATACCCTGTTCAGCACCCATTACCATGAACTGACCATGCTGGCGGATAATATCGACGAAGTGCGCAATGTACATGTTGCCGTAAAGGAAGACGAAGAGAAGGTTACCTTCCTGTACAAAGTGAAGAAAGGAAGCGCAGACCGCTCCTACGGCATCAATGTCGCCAGACTGGCCGGGCTGCCGGAAGCGGTCATTGACCGCGCAAAGCAGCTGCAGAAGGAACTGGAGTCCCGCAAGCGGGTCGTGCAGCAGAATTTCCAGCTGGTGGAGATGACACGGGAAGATCCCGTCTCTGCCGGTATCATGAAGCAGCTGAGGGAAGTCAGTGTAGATGACCTCTCCCCCCGCCAGGCATGGCAGATGCTGGCAGACCTGGCAGAAGAAAGCAGAAAGGATCATTGATGGAACAGACAAAGATCCGGATCCACGGAGCGAAGGAAAACAACCTGAAGAACATCTCCCTGGATATCCCCAAGAACAGTATGGTGGTCATGACGGGACTGTCCGGCAGCGGAAAGACGTCCCTGGCCTTTGATACGATCTACGCTGAGGGACAGAGAAGATATGTCGAATCCCTGAGCGCCTACGCCCGTATGTTCCTGGGCGGGGTGGACAAGCCGAACGTAGAGTCCATCGAAGGGCTCTCGCCCGCCATCTCCATAGACCAGAAAACAACGTCGAACAATCCCCGTTCCACGGTAGGTACGGTGACGGAGATCTACGACTACCTGCGTCTTCTCTATGCCCGGACAGGCGTTCCCTACTGCCCGAACCATCACATTCCCATCACCGGCATGACGGTAACCGAGATGGTGGACGCAGTATGGAAGAACGAAGACGGTACCAGGCTCATGATCCTGGCACCGATCGTACGGGAAAAGAAGGGCACCTGGAAGGAAACGTTCACCAAGCTGCAGAAGGACGGCTATGTCCGTGTACGGGTGGACGGTGAAATGCGGCTTCTGGAGGACGATATTGTCCTGGAGAAGAATCAGCGCCATGACATTGATGTCATTGTAGACCGGATCGTGAAGCGGGAGGACAACCGCGGACGGGTATTCGATTCCATCGAGACAGCGCTGGATCTGGCGGACGGAAAGGTCATCGTAGCGGCAGGGGAGCAGGAATCGCTGTATTCCAGCAACTATGCCTGTCCGATCTGCGGCTTCTCCGTACCGAACCTGGAGCCGCGTCTGTTCTCGTTCAATGCACCTTTGGGCGCCTGCAGCCAGTGCAACGGTCTGGGCATTACCGAGGAAGTGGATATTGATCTGCTCATTCCGGATGACAGTCTGTCTTTGAACGAAGGGGCGATACGCTACTACAGGAACCTGGTGGGTTCGGACAACATTGAATGGCAGACATTCTGTGTGCTTTGCCGTGCCTATCATATTGATATGGACAAACCGGTGAACAAGCTCACCGCAAAGCAGATGCAGATCATCCTGCACGGCAGCGATAAGCCGGTCAAGTATTCCATTACTTCTTCATCGGGAAACCAGTATTCCCGCAATGACTACATCGAAGGGGTCAAGGACCTGATCGAACGCCGCTACGGAGAAACCCAGAGTGCCTGGTCCAAGGACTGGTACCATTCCTTCATGGTGGAGAGCACCTGCCCCAAGTGCGGTGGAAAGCGTCTGAACGAACAGGCGCTGTCCGTCATGGTTTCCGATAAAAACATCATGGAATACACTGCCCTGTCGGTCACGAACGCCCTCCACTGGGTCAATGATCTGCAGCTCAGCGAAACACAGGCAAAGATCGCGGAAATGGTCCTGAAGGAGATCCGGGAGCGTCTGCAGTTCCTGAAGGACGTCGGTCTGGAATATCTGACACTGGACCGCCTTGCCGGTACGCTGTCCGGCGGAGAAGCCCAGCGCATCCGTCTGGCGACCCAGATCGGATCCCACCTGTCAGGTGTACTGTACGTGCTGGATGAGCCGAGCATCGGTCTCCACCAGCGTGACAATATGAAGCTGATCCACACCCTCAAGGACATGCGTGATCTGGGCAATACCCTGATTGTTGTAGAACATGATGAAGAGACCATGATGAGCGCGGACTGGATCGTGGACATCGGCCCCGGCGCCGGCATCCACGGCGGCGAGGTGATCGCCCAGGGTACGCCTGAGGACATCATGGCCTGTGAAGAAAGCATCACCGGCCAGTATCTCTCCGGAAAGAAATGCATTGCTGTACCGGCGCAGCGCCGCAAGGGAAGCGGAAAGAGCGTCAAGGTCTACGGTGCGTCGGAGAACAACCTGAAGCACATCAATGTAGAGTTCCCGCTCGGGAAGTTCATCGTTGTGACCGGTGTGTCCGGAAGCGGAAAATCAACGCTGGTCAATGAGGTCTTCATGAAAGCCGTCCAGCAGTCCATCGGACGTATGAAGCGGGTAAAGCCAGGCCGGTTCGACAGAATTACCGGTACGGCCAATATTGACAAGCTGGTGCAGATCGACCAGGATCCCATCGGCAGAACACCGCGGTCCAACCCCGCAACCTATACCGGTGTATTCGATGATATCCGCGAGGTCTTCGCCAATACGCCGGAAGCCAGGCTGCGCGGCTATGATAAGGGAAGATTCTCCTTCAATACCAAAGGCGGACGCTGTGAAGCCTGCCAGGGAGACGGTGTACGCGTCATCCGGATGAACTTCCTGCCGGATGTCTATGTGCCCTGTGAGGTATGCAGAGGAAAACGGTACAACGAAGAGACCCTGCAGGTCACCTTCAAGGGAAAGAACATCTACGATGTGCTGGAAATGACTGCCGAAGAGGCACTCGGCCACTTCGCCAATCATCCCCGCATCCACAGCAAACTGCGGACACTGAACGATGTCGGCCTGGGCTATCTGAAGCTGGGACAGTCCTCTACGACACTGTCGGGCGGCGAAGCCCAGCGTGTAAAGCTGGCCAGTGAGCTGCAGCGCAAACCGACCGGCAAGACCGTCTATATCCTGGATGAACCCACGACCGGCCTGCATACCGATGACGTCAAGCGCCTGATCGATGTACTGGCGAAGATCGCGGACAGCGGCAATACCGTGCTGGTCATCGAACACAACCTGGATGTCATCAAATGCGCGGACTGGGTAATCGACTTAGGCCCGGAAGGCGGTGACAACGGCGGTACAGTCATAACCTGCGGAACACCGGAACAGGTTGCAGAGGTTCCGGAGTCCTGGACAGGACAGTATCTGAAAAAGGCGCTCGCCGGCAGAAAGGGGGCACAATGACAATCCGTAAGAAAGGAATCCCGCTGAAGCAGGTCAAGGAATTCTTCGATCTGGTCCAGCTGACCGGGGACGAACAATCCCTGGAGCGCATCATCCATGTGCCGGACATCAACCGTCCCGGTCTGGAACTGCTCGGTGTAGAAACACCGAACCAGCCGCACCGCATCATCATCATCGGCAATAAAGAAAGCTACTACATCCGTGACAGCATGAGCGAAGAGGAACAAAGAACCCGCTTCAAGCAGCTGATCAATGACAACAACCCGGTTGTTATTGTGACAGCGGGCAACCCGGCGCCGGAGGTCCTGCTGCAGGTTGCGTCTGAGGTCAACTATCCGGTGCTGAGCACTGCAGCCGCAACCATGCGCTTCACGGTTGATCTGGTATCCTACCTGGATGAAATGCTGGCGGAAGAGACAACAGTCTCCGGTGTTCTGATGGACGTCTACGGCAAAGGTGTCCTGATCACCGGAAAAAGCGGCATCGGCAAGTCGGAAGCAGCCCTGGAACTGATCCGGGACGGCCATGCACTGATTGCGGATGACCGGGTGGACATCCAGCGCTTCCACAATCACCTGGTCGGCTTTGCGCCTGAGATCCTGACCGGCCTGCTGGAGATCCGCGGCATCGGCATCATCGATGCCCGCAGAATGTTCGGAGACAGCAGCTTCAAGGCCCGTTCCAACATTGACTTCGTAATCCGTCTGGTCGGCAACCGGTCCGAGATGGAGGAAGAATTCGTACGGATCGGTGATGAGTACGAACAGACGACCTCCATACTGGATGTCAAGCTGCCGCTGATCGTCCTGCCGGTACTGAGCGGACGTTCCACCTATGTACTGATTGAAACAGCGGTTGCGAACTACATGTCCAAGGAACAGGGCAATGACAGCGCGAAGCAGTTCCGCCGGAATCTGACGAGCCTGCTGCAGAAGAACCGGGAAGACAACGAACAGCAGCAATCCGACAAAACAGCCGTACTGTTCGATCTGGACGGGACGATCGCTGATACAGAGCCGGCGATTCTCAAGAGCTATGAACATGTATTCCGCACCTACCTGGATGTATCTGAATTCACCCCGGAGCGGCGTGTGGAAGTGCTGGGGCCGTCCATAGAGGAAGAAATGAAGAAGTTCTTCCCGGATATACCGACCGAGGACGCAATCCGGACCTACCGGGACTACCAGGTGGAGCACATCGCAGAATGGGTGCGTCCGATGCCCTATGTCAACGAGACACTGGAAGCGATCCGCGGCCGGGGATACCGCACAGGAATCGTCACGACAAGAAAGCACGATTCCGTAGTGAATATACTGGAAATTCTCGGCATGAAAGGGTATTTTGATATTGTTATAGGCCATGATGATGTCGAGAAGGAAAAGCCCGATCCGGAGGGAATCCTGAAAGCCATGAACGGCCTGAAATGCACCCGTTCCGTCTATGTCGGCGACAGTGCCGGGGACATGCGGGCAGGAAAGGCGGCAGGCTCTGCAACGGTAGCCTATCCGACAAAGGAAGAAAAGAAGGAAGACCTGGAGCGGACAGAACCTGACTACATCATCAAGGATCTACGGGATCTATTGGAAATACTTCAGAAAATAGGAGGATAGAAGTATGTTGGAAAACAAAATCGTATTCGGCAGCGGCTTCAATGGCTATATGGAAGCCGGCGGACAGAAGATCGTCATCAGCGGTCCGGGTGTACATCCCTATGATATGACATTCGGCGCTACAGCATCCTGCCTGTATTCCACATTCCTGGACTATGTCAATGCAAACCAGCTGGATGTACGCGGGGCAGAGATCATCGTAACAGGCGAAAAGAGAACAGAGCCGGATCCTTGCTATCTGACATGGGTCAATGTGGACATTACGGTTGATTCCGATGAGGATATGGAAGACATCGAAAAGGCATGGGACTATGCCTGGAAGAACTGCTCCATGCTCAACATGGTCGCACATGTCGCAAAGTGCACATTCGATCTGAAGAAGAAATAAGCAGCGGAAAGCCTGTGCAGTGCACGGGCTTTTTTCTTTTCCTGAATATGTACCGCCGCATTGCGGTCATGGTAGAATAAATAACATGGAAAACAAGAAGGAAATAGTATTGATCAGCGGTATGAGCGGTGCCGGAAAGAGTGCGGTTTCCCGTGTCCTGGAGGATATGGGGTATTTCTGCATGGATAACCTGCCTGTCAGCCTGATCGGTGATTTTGTAGAGATGGTGGAGACCACCAACGACATCCGCTACACCCAGATTGCACTGAGTACATCGGCAGCGGATTTCCCGGAATTCCTGAATTCCCTCAAAGGAGAAGGCCTGGAAGTGCAGGTGCTTTTCCTCGACTGTGAAGACAGGGAGCTGCTGAGCCGCTACAAGAGCACCCGGCGCTCACACCCGCTGCTTCTGAGCAATTCCGCCAATACACTGGAAGAAGCGATCTCCGTGGAAAGGGCGATGTTCCAGGAATACCGTCAGGATTCTTTCTTCAACCTTGATACAACCTATATGAGTGAAAAGGAGCTGAAGAACCGGCTGATCAAGCACTTCGGCAAAACACAGGACCCGACATTCTCCGTTTCGTTCATCTCCTTCGGATACAAGCACGGTGTGCCGATGGACGCGGATCTGATGGTGGATGTACGTTTCCTGCCGAACCCGTTCTGGGTGACGGAGCTGCGCTCCCTGACCGGCAACGACCGTGCTGTCTATGACTATGTCATGGACAATGACCAGACCCGGGAATTCCTGCACTATTTCCTGCTGTTTACGAACTATGCTTTCCGTGAATACGCAAAGGAAGGAAAGAATCATTTCACCTGTGCCATCGGCTGCACGGGCGGACAGCACCGCTCCGTAGCGATTGCCAACTACCTGTATGACTACTACAAGGACCAGTACAGGTGCTACCTGGAGCACAGGGATGTAGACCGGGACAGGAAATCATGAAGAATGTAGTAGTGATCGGCGGCGGACACGGACAGTCCCAGATCTGCCGCTCCATCAAGAATATCGAAGGCATCCGCATCAGTGCCATTGTGACCGTAGCGGATGACGGAGGAAGCACCGGCCGTCTGCGCCGGCAGTTCAGCATCCCGGCCATGGGAGACATCCGGAACGTCATGATCTCTCTGGCAGAAAGCGAAACCACCATGAGCGAACTGATGGATTACCGCTTCGATGACCCGGACGGTACCGAAGTGGACATCCACGGCCATAATCTGGGCAATCTGATCCTGACAGCCATGACACAGCTGAGCGGATCCTTTCTGGACGCGATCCAGACGGTAGGGCAGGTCCTGAACGTCAAGGGCAGGATCATCCCCGCCACCCTCCAGGTCATTACTCTGTACGCCCTGATGAAGGACGGTGT
>JAEEYJ010000037.1 GCA_016291725.1 Solobacterium sp. | reverse complement strand
TGTATGAACGCTTCGGATTCGAGAATACGGACCGCTACAACGATAGTCCGCTGGATACCACGATCTTCATGAAGAAGGTACTTTAGAGGACATGATAAAACGCACGGCACCGTGCGTTTTTCTTTGTCCATAAGAGGTCAGCGGATGATTTCGCCGTCCGGGCTGATGATGATTTCGTTGGCCAGCCGGACACCCGGATACACTTTCCCTTTGTCCCGCAGCCATGCCTGCGGAACAACAGCGATCCTGTCCGGGTTCCGGTTCAGGAAGGCGCTCCACCAGCTGAATGAACTGTTCGCAATGATGCTGTGCCTGCAGAGGCTCATCAGGTACATATCGATCCAGCTGTCCTTTTCCGTACATACATCCACCGGGATTATGGACACTGCTGAAAGGCAAGGATCCTCCTTGTGTGATGCGAACCATTCCGATGCCCGCACGTGGTTATCGGAGAATACATACAGGTGCAGCGGACGGCCCTGCATGCGCTCCTGCACCGTGTGGATAGCCTTCCGGTAGTATTCGTCTGTGCAGAAGCCCTGGTACTTCACGGAGAAGGATTCACTGATATAGTCGCCGAAACGCATGTGGACAGCGCAGGAATCATCATCCGCCAGGATTCTGCTCTCCGCTTCCCGCGCTGCGGTATTCTCCGGGTCTATTGTCCGGAACCGGAAACAGTCCCGGATCTCTTCCTGAATATCCTCGAAATAGCTGCTGTTCTGGAACCAGCCGGTATAATAGCCGGACGGCCTTCCGAAGAACCGGGTATCATACGCGAAATCGTCTGCTTCATGCATAACGTTGGTATGCTTTCTGTGCAGCCGGTCCGTATGCAGGAAAGCCTCTACGGTTTCTCTTTCTGCCCGCGGGAAGGTGATGCCGAAGGCATTCATCAGAAGAGAAGGGTTGTAGCCGGGCTCACCATACCGGGTCATGGTCCGGTCGTCAAACTCTACATCAACACCCTGGGAAGCCAGCTTCCGGGCGAACGCATAGATGAACATCTGATTGCCCAGCCTGCTCCGCAGCTGGATGACGGATTTCTGTTTCCGCAATGCAGAGCGGTGCAGGTCTCTGCGTACTTTACGTGCAGGGACTGCGGCCTTTTCCATCGCCCGGAGCGCTGCGTTCTTCACTTCCTTGCTCAGCCGGTACGGAGCGGTACTGCCGAAGCGCCGGCGCATACGGTTGTGGAAAGAATACGGGTTTTCCTGAGGGTACAGTTCTCCCTGTTCCGCAGGGACAATGATCGTCTGCCGGTAATGCTCCCGCTCTTCCGTACGGAGCAGCCGGTATTTCTGTTTTTCTTCCGGGGCACACTGCAGATACTCCATGATGCTCAGATGCTGCAGCAGGCGGATCCGCTTCCGGACAGCGCTCTGTTCTTCCTGCCGCAGCGGCAGATCTTCCAGTGCCGGCCGGATGTCCTCGGCAGCGCGGTAAAAGCCGTAGGAACTACTGAAGATGGTACCGCTCGTTATGATGGAATTTGCCCGGAACCGGCGGTGATAGAATGCTTCATCTATGCTTTCAGCCCGGCCGGCTTTCAGCAGTGCCAGGCAGGTATAGGCCTCATCTTCATGGATTGCACCAGGATGGAACCACAGCTCCTGCTCTTCGAAACAGCGCCGGCGTATCATGGAAAGCCAGACAGGGGACGCAAAGCTTCCGTTCTCCATCTGTATGCAGAACAGCTCTGCACCGGTATACACCCTGTCTGTACGCAGATTCCGGTGGAGATAGAGCTGGTTCTCTTCATCGGCAAATGTCTGCATCTGCTCATCATCGCCGTAGCAGATGCAGTTCAAACAGAGGATGTCCAGCTTCCGTTCGATCATCTCATTGGCCAAAATGCCCAGGGTTTCCGGTTCGATCCAGTCGTCCGCATCAACAAAATACAGGAACCGGCCTTCTGCAGCACGGACCCCTGCATTGCGGGCAGCGCTGATTCCGCGGTTTTCCTGGCTGATGAGGATGATTCTGCTGTCCTTCCGGCGGTATTCCTCCAGGATGTCCCGGCTGCTGTCCGTGGAACCATCGTCTATGCAGATGATCTGGATGTCCGTCAGGCTCTGATTGACCACGCTGTCCAGACACGCTTCCAGCCACGGTGCCGTGTTGTATACAGGAATTATGACCGAAACCAGCGGTGAGTTGATGTTCTGATCCATAGTTATACATTATACTATGTTCAGAGCGGACACAAAACACTCCGGTATCGCCCGGAGGCAGGATACGGAAGAAAACAACAGCGAGGTGAACCCGATGCAGGAAGCCCGACCGACCTACAAAAAAGAGATAAGTACGGAAACCCTGGTGTTTCCGCTGTTCTTCATTTTCTTCTTTGCGCTGTTCGCTGTCCGCATGGGACTGGCGAACACACTGAATACCATCATGAACACAGCGTACCGTCTTCTGATTGATACGGTGCTGTACATCACCGCAGTCTGTGTGATCATGGGTGCGGTATCATCACTGCTGGCGGAATTCGGCTTTGTATCGCTGATCCACCGGATCCTGCAGCCGTTGATGAAACCGCTGTACGATCTTCCCGGTGTCGCAGCGCTGGGAATCGCTACAACGTTCCTGTCCGACAACCCGGCGATCCTGACCCTGGCGGAAGACAAAGGATTCCGCCGCTATTTCCGGAAGTACCAGTTCCCGGCGCTGACGAACCTGGGAACCTCCTTCGGCATGGGTCTGATCGTCTGTACCTATATGTACAGTCTGTCTTCCCTAGCAGGCACCTCCCTTGCCGGAGCGGTGCTGGTCGGTCTGGCCGGTGCGGCCATCGGCAGTGTTGTCAGTACCCGGCTGATGCTGGTGTTTACGAAACAGGTGTTCGGAACAGAGGAAATGATGCCCCAGGGAGAAGGGGATGAAGGCCGGATTCCGGAAGGAATGCGGATTGTCCGGGAAGGCAGTGTCCCCGGCAGAGCGATGGCAGCTCTGCTGGAAGGCGGCATGAGCGGTGTACGCATGGGTGTCAGTATCATCCCGGGTGTGCTGATCATCTGTACGATCGTCATGATGCTGATCAACGGACCGTCGGACAGCGGCGCCTATACCGGCTCCGCCTACGAAGGCATCCGCCTGCTGCCGCTGCTGGCCGGAAAGACGGGTTTTCTCCTGCGCCCGCTGTTCGGCTTCTCCTCGCCGGAAGCGGTGGGTGTACCGGTGACTGCCCTGGGGGCGGCCGGGGCATCCCTCGGACTGACCGCGAACCTGGTGGCCAAAGGGCTGGCCGGGGCAAACGATATCGCTGTGTTCACCGCTATGTGCATGTGCTGGAGCGGCTATCTCAGTACACACGCGTCCATGATGGATACACTGCACTGCCGGGAACTGATCGGAAAAGCCGTGCTCTGCCACACCATCGGTGGAATCGCCGCCGGTGCCGCAGCCCACTGGCTCTTCCTGCTGCTGGGATGATTTACATGATTACAGAAGAAGAATACAGAGCACTGCGCTGGTATGAAGGGGATACGGAAGGAGAAGATCCGTTCTTTTCCGACCGCAGAGCCTATCTGACCATCAATTCCCTGCTGTATCCGGGGCTGCGCAATGAACGCGCCCGGTCTGCGGAAGGCAAAAAGCTGAATCCTTCCTTCTTTGATGACAATGAGCGTCTGCTGGAAATGTACCGTCAGCTGATCGCTGCACTCTGCCGGGCGGGAAAGCCGGAAACCAGGTATGCCTGCCGGGTGGAACGCTGGTCGGACTTTGAAGCACAGCGGTGCAGCGGCATGACCCTGTCCTTTACTTCGACATCTACGGCCGGCTTTCTGCCTGCCTACCAGGACCGTACAGGCATCGCACTGCTCCGCTTTGAAATCCCCGCCGGCTTTCCGGCACTGGACTTCACGGAAGCGCTGCCTCATTACGCCAAATCCGACGAGCACGAGATCCTGCTGCCACCGTACCAGAAGCTGGAATGCACTGAAATACCCCTGCTGGAATCCGAACGGCTGATTCTGGACGCTCAGGGAAATCCCCCGGTGATCTCCTGCAGGGTAAAGGCAGGCAGGACAGTGCCGCAGTGTACGGAGACCGTACCGCTGCCGCACTGTGATGCCGGAAGGAACGTATATGAAGCACTGAACTGCGGGAGAACTCCGGAGGAAGAGGATGTCCTGCAGTATCTTCGGTTCAAGGAACTGCTGCAGCAGCACATCCGGGTGATGCTGCGGGAGAATATGACACGGGATTTATGATAAGATGGGGTTGATGAAGAATCAGGGGTGATGAACGATGCCTACATTGCAGAGTCTCCTGGAAAAGGATAAAGAACGTTTTCTGAACGAGATCAACGGCCTGCGCAGTGCAGAGACGCTGATCAAGAAAGTGGATGCCGAACTGGGCAGACTTCTTTTTCTGTACAACGAGAAGGAAGAAAGCGACAGTGTGAAGACAGCGTCCTACAGCATCATACAGAGCCTGCGGGCTTCCGCCTCTCTGGTGGACAGTGTCAAGGAAGCGAAACTGTATTCCTACACTGCCCTGAACCAGGAAGCGGAGAAGAGGAAAATCAGCCCGAGGATGTGGGTGTTCCTGGGCATCGGCCTGGGCTGCGGAGCGGCTGCGGCGATCCTGCTGCTGATGTCCGTGCGCGCTGTACAGCTGGTGATCAATCTGCCGCTGTTCGCTGTACTGCTGGCAGCAGCCCTGCTGTGCGTGTTCCTGGCCGGACTGAGTGCCCACGGACGGCCCAGAAAGTCCAACAGCCAGATCAACGTAGAAATCGAATACGACGCGGATAAGGTCTACCGTCATCTGTATTCCTGCATACTGACGGCAGACAGGATGCTGGAAGAGATCCGTACGCAGGAAACCATCGACAAGCGCAGAACGCTGGAGAATGAAAAGAAGGACATTGATCCGCATGAGATTTCTCTGCTTGCTCAGCTGCTGGAGGATGCGTATGCCCGGCCGGACAATGAGTTCAGCACGGAAGTCATCCAGCACATCAAGTACTATCTGCATAACCGGAACATAGAAGTACTGGATGAAGGAGACCGTTCCTGGTTTGATACCCTGCCCGGGGAAGGCGGTACTGTACGGCCGGCCATCGTGATGGATCAGGCAGTCCTGAAAAAGGGACTGACTGCAGGAGCGAAGCTATGAATACATTCTATGGATTTGATCTCGGTGATGCCGAGAGTGCGGTAACGAAACTCGCAAAGGAAGACCAGCTGGTACCGGAGGTGCTGACGGTCAAGGATGCACAGAGCTTTATTACGGCCTACGCACTGCTTCGGAACGGTCAGCTTATCATCGGTGAGGGTGCCTGCTATGAGCCGGACGCTATGGTCAGGAAACTGCGCTTCAAGAGCCGCTTCCTGATGGATTCTTCCGTGGTCAAGGATGTCAGGAGCTTTGCGGCCGGTGTGCTGGGCGAGCTGTATCTGAATTCCGATCTGATCAAAGGGGATGACTGCAGCTTCTACATCGGCTGTCCTGCCGGCTGGGACCGGAATGCCCGGGAGGAGTACCGGAGCATCTTTGAAACCGTGGGCTATCCCCCGGCAAAGATCATCTCCGAGTCCAGAGCGGCACTGGTCAGCGCCTGCCAGTCCAGGCATCTGCAGGTAGGCTACGATATTCTGTCCAAACCGGTTCTGGTGGTGGATATCGGATCCTCCACGACAGACTTTGCCTATATCATGGGCGGCAAGGAAGTGGAGCTGAAGACCGGCGGAGAAGTCGTCCTGGGCGGTGGAATCATGGATGAAATCCTGCTCGAGGAAGCGATTGCGCAGTCCGGCGATGAGAAGAAGATCCGGAAGATCTTTGCGGAGAGCGAAGCGTGGCGCAGCTACTGCGAGTTTGCCGCAAGAAGGCTGAAGGAGAAGTACTTCTCCGACGAAGAGTACTGGAAGAAGAATGAGTGTGTCCAGACGGTAACCATCCGCTATACCAGGTTCCCGGTGCGCATGACGCTCCGGATGAACGAAAAGACAGCGGATGCCCTGCTGAACAAGCCGGTGGAGAAACTGAACGGCAGATCGTTCCGGGAAGTATTCATGGACAGTCTGCGCCAAGCAAGGGAAGGCATTACGGAAAAGCAGCCGGAACTGGTGTTCCTGACAGGCGGTGTATCCCGTCTGCCGGCTGTAAAGAAGTGGTGCCAGGAAGTCTTCCCGGAAGCGGTGATGATCAGCGGCAGGGAGCCGGAGTTCTCTGTAGCGAGAGGGCTGGCCTACTGCGGGAAGATCGATGATGAACTGCGGGAATTCAAGCAGGAAATCGAACGGCTGAAGGAATCCAGCACGGTGGAGAACATTGTCAGTTCGCATATCGATGAACTGTACCGGAGCGCTGTGGATGAATTCGTAGAGCCGATTCTTGAGAATGTAGCGCTGCCGGTGATCGAACGGTGGCGTCAGGGCGAGATCGAGAAACTGGCGGAGATCGACGGGATCCTGCAGAAGGAGATCGATGCCTATCTGCATACCGAAGAAGCCAGAAAGATGATGATGAAGCCGGTCACGGCCTGGCTGAAGACCATCAGCTATGCACTGGAAGAGTACACAATGCCCATCTGTGTGAAGCACAATGTACCGTACTCCGCGCTGAGCCTGAGTTCCTACCTGTCCCTGTCGGACATTGAGATCAAGGTGGACGCGAAGGATCTGTTCGCTGTAGAGGAGTTCACCTGGATGATCGATACGATTGTATCCATCCTGATCGGTCTGCTGTGCGGCGGCGGCGGAATCGCTATGATCGCGGAGGGACTGCCGGGCATTCTGGCCGGCGCATTGATTTCCCTGCTGGTGCTGGCACTGGGCAAGGAGAAGATGCAGGGCGCGATGCTGAATGTACGCATTCCGGTACCGGCAAGGAAAGTAATGCCGAAGTCGTACTTCGAAGTCAGGCTGAACCGGATCTCCCAGGAAGTACGTTCTACCCTGTACAAGAATCTAGAAAAGGAAAAGAACGAGGAGATTACGGAGCGGATTGTATCGGAGATTTCGGAACAGATCGAAGTCTGCCTGACCAAGATGGCGGAGGTCGTGGAGATTCCGCTGGGGAACACCGGAATCTATCAGTAAAACTGCTGCAAAGCAGGAAAAGGAGCGAGCCCGCATGAACAGGGAAGAAGTGATCAACCTGCTGCTGGATGTGTTCCGCAGCGCCCAGGACAACACCGTTCATCTGCCGGAGGAAAACATCGATGTTCCGGTACTGGAAGAACCGTTGATCGGCTTCGCTGCAGCAGGGGATCCTGTCTTCCGGGAATTCAAGAAACCGGAAGTGATCGGACCGGAGTGGATGGCACCCGAAGAGTGGCTGGAGGGAGCGAAGACGGTGATTGCTTTCTTCTTCCCGTACACGGAGGAGATCCGCAGCCGGGCAAGGATTGCGGAAGGACCGATCAATGAAGCGTGGAAATACGGCTATCCGGCAGGCAGTGCCCTGGCACGGAAGCTGTCGCTGGAAATGGCGGAGAAGCTGGAACAGGCGGGAATCCGGGTCTGTGCACCCCTGGCGGATCCCCGCATGCAGGTCAGGCCGGTGCCCCTTGAAGACGGAGAACTGCACTATATGCCTTCCTGGTCAACCAGGCA
>JAEEYJ010000036.1 GCA_016291725.1 Solobacterium sp. | reverse complement strand
GACGGAAAATGAGAAACAGCACGGTCTGGTTGCTTCAACGATGCCGGAAGCCGGGAATCTTGTGGCGGAGGACACGTCAGTGCAGCTGACGATCTACAGATATCAGGACGCCGGGAAAACTGCTGTTTTGCGTGTTATGATCCCTGTAAGCGACCAGCAGGTGAAGGTCCGTATCAGCATCCAGGCAGAAGGTTCCAATACGATCATCGAAAACAGAAGCTATACGCTGGAACCGGGAGATTCCCGGATGATCGAGGAAACCATCGATATTCCGGACAACCGGAAGTATACCTATACAGTGTATGCAGGAGAATCACAGATCGAGCAGAAAACGCTGAGTGTGGAATAAGGAGCAGAAAGGTTACAGTGGAAAACGAAAAGACAGCCTTTCTCCGCGGCGTGCTGATTCGCGGAATCGGAAGCTATTATACGGCAAAGGCTCCCGACGGCAACTGCTATGTCCTGCGGTGCAAAAAGAAATTCCGGCGGCAGGGAATCAGTCCGCTGACCGGAGACGAAGTACTGTTCTCACCTGGGGAAGGCGAGGAACATGGATGGATCGAAGAGATTCTTCCACGCAGAACTGTATGCCTGCGGCCGCCTGTGGCAAACGTAACACGACTTGTCATCGTCGTGGCACCGGTACCGGAAGCGGATCTGCTGTTGACAGACCGGCTGATCAGCCGGGCAGCGGCCCAGGATATGGATATCCTCATTGCAGCAAACAAGGCGGATCTGGACAGGAGTCTGGCACCGATGCTGTCTGATGAATATGAAGCTGCCGGGATTCCTGTCTATACGGTGAGCGGGAAGACAGGCGAAGGCCTCGACGCCCTGAGGAATGCCATGAAAGGTGCACTGTGCTGCCTCACCGGACAGAGCGGGGCAGGGAAAAGCACGCTGCTGAACGCACTGCTCGGACTGGATCTGGAGACAGGAGACATCAGCAGGAAAATCTCGAGAGGCAGGAACACCACACGGCAATCCGAGCTCATTGAAAAAGACGGACTTCGGGTCATGGATACTGCCGGATTCAACCTGCTGGAACCAGAAAAGCAGCTGGAACCCGAGAAACTGCGTGAACGTTACCCGGAATTCCGCGAATACGAGGGGAAATGCAGATTCCGGGAGTGCCTGCATGACAAGGAACCCGGATGCGCGGTACAGGCAGCCGCAGAACAGGGTAAGATCCATCCCGAAAGACTGCGGAGATACAGGCTGCTGCTGCAGGAAATACGGGAGGAATGGAGGGAACGCTATGGTTAAGATTGCACCGAGCATACTGGCAGCTGATCCGCTTAATCTTGAAAGGGATGTGCGGCGCGCTGTGGACGCAGGATGCGACTGGATCCACGTAGATGTGATGGATGCTCATTTCGTACCGAATCTCGCATATTCTCCGGATACGGTACGACGGCTGAAAGAAATCTGTGCTGTGCCGATTGACGTACATCTGATGATGGAGAATCCCGGGACCCTGCTGGATGCATTTCTGGAAGCCGGGGCATCCAACGTGACGATTCACACAGAAACCGGAAATGTGAGGAGCCTTCTGAGAAGAATCCATCAGGGTGGAGCAACGGCGGGGGTGGCGCTGAAACCCGGAACATCGGCAGACGATGCGAAACTGTATCTGGAAGACGCAGATCTGATCCTTGCTATGACAGTTGAACCGGGATTCGGAGGTCAGAAACTGGACGAAAGGGTGGTCCGGAAAATCCGCGAGATTCGGGATATCGGATATGACGGAGAGATCGAGGCAGATGGCGGAATCCGTGAAGATAACCTGCAGATGCTGACAGAAAACGGGCTGACTGTGGCAGTGATGGGCACAGCACTCTTCAGAGAAGAGGATATGAAGGCAGCGATCAGCAGAATGCATCAGATGAAGTAAAAAGCGGACGGATCATTTGAGAAGGGCTATGAAAGAAGATACGATAGCGGCAATCGCGACTGCACCGGGACAAGGCGGAATCGGAATCGTACGGATCAGCGGGCCGGAAGCCGAAAAGATCCTGAAAATGATCTTCCGGCCGGCCGGGCTGAAGGAAGCGGACGGATGGAAAAGCCACTTTCTGATGTACGGATGGATCATGGACGGAGCAGAAATCCTTGATGAATGCATGGCTGTGATCATGCGTTCGCCGAAAAGCTATACAAGGGAAGACGTTGCAGAGATCCAAAGCCATGGCGGAACGCGGGTGCTGCAGGGCATCCTGGAACTGGTTATGAAATGCGGCGCACGGATGGCGGAAGCAGGAGAGTTTACGCGCCGCGCATTCCTGAACGGTCGAATCGATCTCAGCCGGGCGGAAGCGGTCATGAGCCTTATACAGGCCCGCGGAGAACAGGAACGGCGCGCTGCAGTCCGCCAGATGACAGGGGGCACTGCAGACTTTGTCCGTAAAGCTTCTGACGATCTTTACCTTCTCCAGGCCGGACTGGCTGCCTGCATCGATTACCCTGAAGAGATCAGTGACGAGGAAGGCGCAGGTACCCTGCGCGAAGGATTGGAACATCTGACAGGAATGCTCCAAAACGCTGTGGATGAGCGGAGTTCCCATCTTATATATGACGGAATGCAGGTAACACTTTTTGGTGTTCCGAATGCCGGCAAAAGCAGTTTGCTGAACGCACTGATCGGGCAGGAGAAGGCGATTGTAACTGATATTCCCGGAACAACAAGAGATACCGTGGAAGGTGAGATGACACTGGACGGGATCCGCATCCATCTGACAGATACTGCCGGAATGCGGGACACAGAGGATCCTATTGAACGAATCGGCGTGGAACGGTCTGAGCGGGCACGACAGAATGCGGATATTGCAATGCTGGTCCTGGACGGAAGCCGGGAAATGACCACGGAGGAACAAAACTGGATCGGACAACTGAATCCGGGGGACGCGGTGATCATCAATAAATCCGACCTTCTCCAGAAAACGACGGAGAAAGAAGTCAGGAACCTGCGGCCTGAGATCCGGTGCATGACAGTATCTGCGCTGGATAACACCAGTCTGAAGCCCGTCCGGGACCATCTGCGCAGGTGTGCAGAGATCGGGGACCAGCTGGCGATTACCCAGCCGCGGCATCTGGACGCGGTAAAACGGGCCGTTGAGCATCTGGAGGATGCGCTGGAGACCCTTGAACTGTATACTCCGGACATGGCTGCAACGGATCTGCAGGCAGCGCAGAATGCGCTGAGCGAGATTACCGGTGACCGGGCGGATGAGAAACTGCTGGACAGTGTGTTCTCAGAGTTCTGTGTTGGAAAGTAAGGAGAATGATATTGAACAGTTATCAGATTGTCAGGCGGGGAAGAGGAAGCATTACGAAAGTGCCTGAAATGGCGGAAAAGTTTGGAATTACGAGGCCCCTGATCGTCGGCTCCGGTCATCTGACCGGATTGCTGCTGAAAAAGAACCCGATGCTGCTGACTGCCCCTGTGTTCAGTGAATACCATCCAAATCCGGAACTGCAGGACGCACTGCCTGCTGTTGAAATGTTCCGAAAAGGACTTTGCAACGGGATCATCTCCATTGGCGGAGGATCAGCAATGGATACTGCCAAGGCGGTCAAAGCGATCCTGCATTCCGGAAGCATGGAGGATGCCATAGCCGGACATTATCATGAACCCGTGGATACGCCGCATCTGGCAATCCCGGGAACAGCCGGAACCGGAGCAGAAGCTACGCAGAACGCAGTGGTTTATCTTGGGGACAGAAAAGCTTCCCTGAGTCATCCGGCTCTCCGGCCGGATGGCGTGATCCTGGATGCAGACTTGCTGGATACATTGCCTGATTATCATAAAAAATCCGCCGCGCTTGACGCGCTGAGCCAGGGGATCGAAAGCTGGTGGAGCAGAAGCGCGACAGAGGAAAGCAGGGTGCATGCATACCTGGCGGTGCTTGGAGTACTGGATAATCTGAAAGCTTATCTGGCAGGAGATCCGCATGCGGCGGAGGAAATGCTGGATGCCAGTTTTCAGAGCGGTAAGGCGATCCAGATCACCCGGACTACAGCAGCGCATGCAATGAGCTACCAGCTGACAAAGCAGATGGGCCTGGCACATGGACATGCATGTATGGTAACGCTTCCTGTTCTGTGGGAGAAGATGCAGGATACGGAAAACATGACGGAGCTGTTGTCTGATCTGGCGATGAAGATGCGTCTGAGCGATCCGCAGATGGTACCGAAGCTCCTGAGGGGAATCATGTATGACCTGGAGATGAAGATTCCGGAGATGCCGGAGGAGGAGATGCTGAACCGGATGACCCTCGCGGTGGATCCGGACCGGCTGGGAAATCATCCGACAGGCATGACGGCAGATGACATCCGGAACGTGTACCGTCGCGCTTTTACGCCGCTGTGTGCCGCGGAGAAACAGGCTTGTATCGATATCTGGGAATACTACTGCAAGTGATCAGAACAAACAGGAGAGGAGAACGGCACCATGGCAGAAACCAAAGAGAATCCTCACCTCGGGCACCGGGAAAAGCTGCGGCAGAGATTTATCCACGAGAACGGTTTTGAACACTTTGAAGATCATCAGATTCTGGAATTGCTGCTGTTCTATGCCAACACCAGAAGTGATATGAATCCTGTCGCCCATGCACTGCTGAATGAATTCGGCAGTCTGAAGGGTGTTCTGGAAGCAAGGCCGGAAATGCTGATGAATGTTCCGGGAGTGGGTGAAAAAGCTGCCACGCTGATTTCAATGGTAGTTCCGCTGACACGTGTCTGGAACCGGTGCGCCATGGCTGTACCGGACCGGATCGGCAACAGCCGGGAGGCGGAAAAATATTGTCTGTCCATTCTGGCGGGACACCGGACAGAACGGTTCTATGTGATTTCATTGAACGCCCGGTGTGCTGTGCTGGGCCGCCGGAAGATCTCGGACGGATCCCTGAGTGAAGTATCGGCATATCCGCGTATGGTTATGGAAACGGCACTGAACTACAATGCCCACAGTGTACTGTTGTGCCATAACCATCCGGGAGGAACCTGCGCGCCGTCACCGGAGGACATCTCCTCCACACTCCAGCTGCAACGACTGCTGAACGGCGTCGGAATCCTGCTGCTGGATCATATCATTGTTGCCAATGACAGCACCTACAGTATGATACAGCACGGAGACATTGATTATCGTGTCCGGAATAAAACCTGAGGCGGGAAGTATAATGGCTAAAGGAAAGAAGAAACATAT
>JAEEYJ010000218.1 GCA_016291725.1 Solobacterium sp. | reverse complement strand
GCGGAGCTGATTCTGAATCATGCGTCCGAACACCGGCGGAGCGGCGCGGTATTCAAGGTTCCTTCACCCGATGATCTCTTCCTGATGACCATGATCAACGCAGTGGACAACTTCCTGCAAGGA
Organism: Solobacterium sp.; assembly: GCA_016291725.1. Lineage (GTDB taxonomy): Bacteria > Bacillota_I > Bacilli_A > Erysipelotrichales > Erysipelotrichaceae > Bulleidia. The sequence goes on along the minus strand of JAEEYJ010000218.1, from coordinate 6,483 downwards.
TCGGATAAAGGTCCCGTCACCTGGCTTGCGGACTGCCTGGACATTGAGGAAAGATACCCGCTTCACTATGAAACAGTAATAGAACATGCCAAAGCATTCCGCGTATGGCCGCAGTTCCAGACAGGTGTCCTTCTCATGCACAGATTCCTGCCTGGCCATTTTTCGGAACTGTACCGGATGACGAATACCCGGATCAGTACAAAAACAATCAAGCGGATGGAACGACTGCTGAAATGCCGCGACATCACCCAGGAAGAGTTGAAGGGAAAGCCGCTTCTGTCCAGAGCCTGGCACAGAATCGGATTCCTCAGTGCTTACTACATCGGCATTCATCACCTGGATGATTCAACCACCGATATCATCCGTGCATTCCCGGGGATGCTGAAGGAATGGCAGAGAGTTGACAGAGCATCGCAGCTGCCGCGTGCATTCATGAATACCGCGGCGCGCTGGAAAAAAGAAAGAAAAGAGGCGTAATATGTACAGACTGAATGAAGAAAAAGTATTTGCTGACTATGTGGATGATCAGATGGTTGCCCTGATGATTGAAACCGGATCTTACTTTACGTTCAGCCCGGCTGCTACAGCCATCATCAAGGACCTGGCTTCCGGATATACTGCTGCAGCAGTGCATGAAGCACTGAGAAGAGTATTCGGTGAAGTGTATAACGAAGAGGAAACAAACAGCCTCCTCGGGCGTATTCTGGAAGCCGGCATCCTGGAAGAAACCGAAGGGGAGGGCAAACCTTTGGATGATGCTATGGCATCCCTCAGTGAATCACTGAAGGATGGCGGCTTCATACTGGAAATGGAAGCGTATGATGATGTAGCGTCCTACTTTATGATTGATCCAATCCATGAAGTTGATCCGGAAGTCGGCTGGCCGTACGCAAAGAAGGATGAATAGAATGAATATCCTGATCAGTTCCAACGATAACTATGTCATGCCGCTGACCGTACTGCTGCAGTCCTTGTTCGACAATCATAGAGAACCGATGGTATTCTGGTTCCTTTGGTCTGACCTGAATGAAGATAACAGAGCGTTCTTTGCTGACTACATACATGAAAACGGTTCGGAAATCCATTGGCTGCACGTAGACGAAGACGCCTTCCGGGGACTGCCGACAAAGAAGTACATTTCCACAGAGACCTATTACCGCCTGCTGGCAGCGGAACTTCTGCCGCAGGATCTGGACAGGATTCTTTGGCTGGATGCGGATATGGTTGTCAACGGCAGCCTGAAGCAGCTGTATGAAACGGATCTTGAAGGATATACTGTCGCAGCCTGCCCGCATGGTACCGTCATGAAGGCGACCATGATGGAGAACTGCCGGAATATCGGTATTGTCCATCCTGAGCAGTACTTCAACGCCGGTGTCATGCTGTGCAGCCTGGGTTCCTGGCGCTCCATGGATATTCCCGGCAGGATCAATGAGATCCTGAGCAAGGAACATCAGTTTATGTTTCCGGGACAGGATTTGACGAATCTGATCTTCAATGGAACCGTGAAGACGGAGAACTGGAAGATCTGGAACTGTATGACCCACAGCATCCTGCCCGAGGACCTTCCGAGGCTGAAGGAAACCGCAAGGATCATCCATTTTGCCGGATTCGCCAAGCCCTGGCAGTTCTATGACCTCCCGTTCGCAGATGTCTGGAAAGCCTACTATGACAGGACACCGTTTGCAGAAAAACCGCTGAAGCAGATGTCCTATTTCCGTATGAAGCAGATGTATGAGAAATACCGCAATGTACATCCTGAAGAATACAGCAAAGCCGCAGAGAAGAAACAATGACCACAGAAGAGTACTTCGCGTTCCTGCATGAGAGATTCAGTGCCGCCGGACCTGCAGACCGGGAATTGCATTTGTCCATCTGCGGGTACAGGATCAGGATCCTGTTTGCCGGCACCGGTCCCACGGAAATCATGAATCTGAACCTGCGCAATCTGATCCAGGACAGCAGTGTCTACGATGAGACGGTATATGTGTGGGGAGATGATCTGGAACGGCTGTCATCAATGAGCATGCTGGACGAAGAGCAGCGCCGGATCCACTACCACTGCGAACCGGATTTTCATATTTTCTATCCCGGTGCGAGAAAACGCCTTTCAGTGCGTGACAACCGGCACTGTGAGACTTTTGTCTGCTTCCCGGCAGGGGAAGGATTCCCCCGTGCCTATGCGAACAAACCGTTTGTCAATGAAATGCAGTGGTGGCTGCAGGACAGGTATCTGATTATGCATGCCGCGGCAGTGGGAATCAACGGGACAGGCGCGCTGATCACAGCGCCTTCCGGGCAGGGAAAGTCCACACTGGCTCTGGCGTGCCTTCTGGAGGGTATGGAATACCTGGCGGAGGACTATGTTCTGATCAACCGGGAAGGGCCTTTGAAGGGATACCCGATATTCGCTACCGGCAATATGACAATCGACTCCTTGCGGCTGATTCCGGAGATGGAAAAGAATATCCTCTACTTTGATGATGAACGCCGGAAGTATCTCGTAGATCTCACGGGGCATACAGACCAGTTCCGGGAAGGAATGCTGCTGAAGTGCATCATCTATCCGCATCTTACGGATGATGCCGTACCGTCCATAGAACGCAGTACTTCGGTGCACCCGTTTGTTTCCGCTGTAACAGCCGCCGCAAAGCAGATCAAATCACAGAAGCAGACCAGTGATTCCTTCCGGCTCCTGTTCCAGCGGCTGAAGGATCTGCCGGCCTACGAGATGCGCCTGACAACGGATGTGAGGAAGAATGCAGCGAGGTTGAAACAGTTTCTTGCAGAGAAGGGATAAACAATATGCAGAACTACAGCCTGCGGCGAAAGATCAGGAATCTGCGCAGAACAATCAAGGAAGGATGGATCCGGCATATTATGCCTGATCCGGATCTGCCTGCAGAACAGCAGGCGTATGAACAGCTGAAGACAATGATCCCGGAGCTGAATTCCTACAAACAGTCGACGGTCTATCATATACAAAGGCTCGCCTATCATGCGGGCTGCCGGAGCTTTGGGGAATACTGCAGCTTTCTAGAAAAGCATCCTGATGAATTGTCTGAACTGAAGAGAAACATCACCCTGACCGGAACCAACTTCTTCAGGGGAAACGACTGGCCGTATTTCAGTAAAGAATGCCTGTCCACATACAGGGACAAGGATCTTCTGCGCATCTGGTGCGCCGGCTGTTCATCAGGCAAGGAAGTGTACAGCGTGATCCTGTCGGCACTGGACTTTGTACCGCTGCAGAGGATCGAAGTGCTCGCAAGCGACTACAACGATGAAATGCTGGCTCTGACAGCGGTGGGGACATACTCTCCAGCAGATCTGGAGATGATACCGGAGCATCTGCAAAGATACATCGTCAGGACGGAAAGCAGACGGTTCACGTTTGCCGAAGAACTCAAGGGACGGATCACCGTTCAGAAAATCGACCTGCTGAAGGATGCCTATCCAACCGGCTTCGACATCATTCTCTGCCGGAATGTAATCAAATTCTTCTCTCCGGAAGTGATTCCGCTCGTCCAGCAGAAGCTGGTTCATTCCCTCAACGAAAACGGTTTTCTGTTCCTTTCAACGGACGGAAACCATAAAGGCGCGGAACTGATCAAGGATCCGGAAGCGATGGGTGCGGTGCAGATGGACGGACGGTGCATCTACCGCAGAACCAGTCGGCAGAACGGAAATGCTCCGTTAGTATAGCTGGACAACACCGAGGAATATGATAAGGTATTGACATACTATCCCGTGGAATCATGTACAAAAACTACCGATACACAGGCGTCATCGCCATACTGGTCTATGCATTCACCGGCCTCTGTGCCTGCGGTGCTTTTCATGTATCTCTGAAGGGCAGCCTGCTGGTCGGTTTTTCCTGCATCCTGCAGGGCATTGTCATGTACGCAACCGGCCGTACGGATCTGACGCTCTATTCCAAGCGCTTCCTCGGTTCCTTTGTGCCTGCTGTATGCATTACCATGCTGTACATCCAGATGCAGCCGGCAGATACCGTCTATGCATTGATGACAGCGATGTTCATGCCGATCGCTTCCGGCTCTACACTGGTGGAAGGCATCTGCCACAGCCATAAGCCGAGCGGCCGGACAATGATCATCAGTGCAGTCATGATCGCACTCTGTCTGGAGCTCGGTGCGTTTGTCGCTATGAAGCTGGGAGGACTGTTCGGATGGTTGTAGCAGCAATCCTGGATTCTTTGCTGTTCGGTCTGTACTGCGGCGGCCTCGGTGTAGGCCTGACCATGATCCGCAACATTGAACCGAAGACCCTGAAGCATGTCTTCATCGCTTCCTTTCTCTGCGGCTGGTTCTTCAACCTGATCAATGCGTTTACAGGCATGCAGTTCATTGCGGCCACAGCCGGCGGCTTCGCTGCAGCTGCCTGGATCAGAAGGGGATACGAAAGAAAGGACTATGCCATCTACTTCAGCATTGTGATCACATCTGTGTTCTGCATCTGCCCGGGTACAGCAATGGCGAATCTCTTCCATGGGATTCTTACGCTGGATCCTGCACTGATCCTCTCCAAGCTGATGCGGGTCCTGCGGGTCGGCCTGGGACTCTCAGCAGGAATCCTGCTGGCCGGATATGCCATGGACAGAAAATACCGGAAAAGAGTACCGGAGGGTCTGCGCTGACGCAGCCCCTCTTTTTTTGTCCGCCCGTCAGAAAGCGCTTTCAACTATACACTGGAATGTTATAATGAATTCAGAATGATGGAGGTAAATCTATGTCAGTCTACTATAATTACAAAGGTCTCGAGCGCGGTTCCTGCAGTACCGTGATCATCGGCAAGAACGCTTCCACAACCGGCAAGGTCATCATGGGCCACAATGAGGATGATGACCATTCCATCGCCCAGGCACACATCGTTCCGCACATGAAGCATGAACCCGGTGAGATGGTCACCTTCGAGGATGGCTGCGCAATCATACCGCAGGTGGAGGAAACCCTCGGCTATCTCTGGACGGATGTCAAATGTCCGGGCGGCATCTCCTTCGCGGATACGTTCGTCAACGAGTGCGGTGTTGCGATTGCGACCAACGCCTGCCGTGAGAGCCGTGACGCAACCGGCGCTGAACATGACAACTGGAAGGACTACAACGTCGGCTATGCACTGAGAAGGCTGATTGCCGAAAGAGCGCATACCGCAAGGGAAGGTGTAAAGATCGCGGCTGAACTGGTCGAGAAGTACGGATATACATCCTGCCGCTCATACCACATCGCCGACAAGGAAGAAGCCTGGGCGCTCCAGATTCCGAGAGGATTCCGCTGCGTTGCCAGAAGAATCGGTGATGACGAGGTCTACTACATCCCGAACCACTACACAATCCACGAAGTCAGGTTCGACGATCCGGATAATTTCTACGCTACCCCGGACCTGATCACGTTCGCCATTGAACAGGGCTGGTATACACCGGCGAAGGAAGGCGACTACAGCGACTTCGACTTTGCGAAGGTATATCAGGCACCTGAACCTGAGATCATGTTCGTGAACCTGACCAGAGCGACCGATGCATGGAAGCGCCTGACAGGCATTGAATTCCCGCCGGAAGAGATCCGGATCTTCTCGAAGAAGGCAGAGAAGAAATACAGCCCGGAAGATGTCAAGGAGATCCTCCGCAGCCATGCCCAGAATACGAAGTACGATATGACCGAAGGCGGCACCATCACACCGCACCGTCATTTCGAAGCCAATTCCATTTGTAACAACGTTACGATTGAGAGCTCCGTCTTTGTCTTCAATGATGATCTGAACCTGCTCAAGGTACTCCGTACCGGACCGAAGCCCTGCACGAACCCGTATGTACCGTGGTATGCCCTGGCACTGAAGAAGATGCCGGAAGGCTACGAGTGGACACCGGTCCGCCAGGCGCAGGTATCCCACTTCAACTGGGATGATGAGCAGAACGCCTTTGATCCTTCCAAGGCCTGGTTCGCCATCAAGACCGTCCAGCTGCCTTATGAGTACAACTGGCCGATGACGCACAGAGCGCTGGAAGGCTCCATCAAGCTGATCGAGGCGAAGTGGGCGGAAGAGAGCGAAGCTGTGGAGAATACCTACAGGAAACTGAAGGAAACGGATGAGGAAGCCGCAAAGGAATACCTCAGCGACTACACAACCCGCCAGGCGCAGAAAGCCATCGAGTGGGCCAAGGATATGGCCGGCTTCTTCGCCAACGACTTCTGGCGTGAGGACCAGTACGAGTAATCATCACTGATTCTGTACAGAAGAAAAGAGAGTGCCTCCGGGCACTCTTTTTTTATATGTTTTCCTACAGCAGGGTTCCTGTAATCGGTCCGCTCTCCGGCACCGGGAAGGCGGTGGTCCAGAGCTCTTCAATGTATACCTTATCACCTTCGAAGGTAAAGCGCCAGGTATATTCGAAGCATCCTTCACACCAGCGCAGATGAACGAGAAGCACATGGTCTCCTTCAAAGCAGGCATCCGCTGCCAGCACCT
>JAEEYJ010000217.1 GCA_016291725.1 Solobacterium sp. | reverse complement strand
GGAGACACTGCTGGCGCTCAACCGGGCAGACTGCGGCAGGATCGAAGCGGAGGTGCAGGCATGAACCGGATTGCATTGCTGGGACAGCCGAACTCCGGCAAGTCAACCGTATTCAACGCACTGACAGGATCCCGCCAGCACGTTGGCAACTGGCCGGGCAAGACCGTTGAGAAAAAGGACGGTACATACAGCTGGAAGGGGAATACCTATACGGTTACCGACCTGCCGGGAAGCTATTCCCTGTCAGGCAATTCGGATGAGGAGATCATTACGGAAGAATTCATCCGTTCCGGGAAAGCCGATCTTGTCTGTCTCCTCGTAGACGCCTCCCAGCTGGAAAGAAGCATGTACATGCTGGCGGATTTCGCCGCACTGGATTTTCCTGCTGTACTGCTGCTGAACATGATGGATGTCGCGGAAGCCCAGGGGAAGACGATCCATGCAGAGCTGCTGAGCCGGCATCTGGGCATTCCTGTCCTGCCGTTTACTGCAGCCGACAGCAAAGGCTATTCAGAGCTGAAGGATCTGTTTGCGGACGAAGTGAACCATCCGCACAGACTTGGCAGTGTGCCCGATGTGTCCGCTGCAGGAGACAGTGCAGAGGACATCAAGAATGAGGGAAATGCCAAGTATATATGGATCCGGGAGATGCTGGAAGGAGTCTCCAGCAGCGGAGCAGAACACTACACACTGACAAAGGCCGACAGGGCGCTTCTTTCACCGGTGAAAGGCAAGTTCATCTGCATCGGTGTGGTTCTGGTGGCTTTCCTTGCCGCAATGATCATCTGCATACCGTTCATGTCCGTCGGTTCGAAGCTGCCAAGGATCATGAGCGGTCCGATCGCCGGTTTCCTGAACGGTCTGCATGTTCATCCATGGCTGGTATCCATCTTCTCGATGATCCTGCCCAATACACTGTATTTCGCCATCTCCATGGCAGCCTTTGTCTTCGGTGTCAATACCGTCTTCGGCTATCTGGAGGAAATCGGCTTCCTGGCCAGGGCAGCCTATCAGTTTGACGGTGTACTCTCGAAGCTGGGGCTGCAGGGAAAGGCGGTTGCACCGATCCTGATGGGCTTCGGCTGTACCATCGGCGGCACCAGCGGCACCAGGGTCATGGACAACTGGGGACAGAAGATGCTGGCCATGGCTGTAGTCTGGGCGGTACCCTGCGGATCCATCTGGGCTGTCATGCCGGTCATCTCAGGCATGTTCTTCCCTGTGTGGGGCACCCTGCTGGTCTGTGTCGGCATTCTGGTCTATGTCATTGTACTGATGATGATTGTGTCCAAGGTTTTCGGGAATGCTCTGGCGCCGAAGGACAGCAGAAGCGGTATGATCATGGAACTGCCGCCTTACCACAAAGCCCACTGGGGCCATATCATCAAGGAAGCACTGTACAAGACATGGGATATCTTCAAGCGCGCACTGCGAACGGTTACACTGATTTCTCTGCTGTTCTGGGGGTTCTCCTACAGCAGCAGCGGTTCCATTGAAAGCTCGCTCCTGTACAGGATCGGTACAGTGATCGAGCCGATCACCCGGTTCTTCGGAATGGGCTGGCGGACCTTTGCGGCTTTCCTGAGCTCTGCGTTTGCCAAGGAAGCGGTACTGGGTGTACTGAATGCCATCTTTGTCGGCCAGAGCACACTGCTGGAAGCTACTTTCAGCGCAAAGACAACAGCCATGGATGCGGGCGCGCTGGCTTCCGTGATGTCTTCCACGATCTCCCAGGCAGAAGCGCTGGCATTCATCTTCGCCTGCACATTCAACATTCCCTGTGTTATGGCATTGTCCACCACGTACAGGGAGTCGCATTCATTCAAATGGACAGCCAGGGTCGCTCTGTTCTATGTAGGCAGTGCACTGGTTCTGTCCTGCATCGTCTACCACATTGCGGTGCTCTTCCTGCATTGATGTTTGGTTTTCCACATCTATGTGGATAAATTGTGGAAAACCGGCAGATCAAATCAACGGTACAGATACAATCTGTACCGTTTATTCTATAATTGAACATAGCAGGAGGTATCCTTATGCCCTTGAACAAAGATATATTTACGCACGAATCCGACAGAGCCGCCCTGCAGGCACTGCAGGCTATACCCGGATTTGCGCAGTTGATGAAGATGTACATGAGCGCCTGGAATGAGAAACTCATGTACATCAACAACATGGCCAGCAACATCCGCATCAGTGAAGAGCAGCTGCCGCAGTACTATCATATGCTGCTGCCGGTCTGCCGGAAGCTGGACATTGAAGTGCCGGATCTGTTCCTGGAGCTCAATGTTGTACCGAACTCCTATACCAGCGGTGATACGAAGCCCTTCATTGTACTGACGTCGGGTCTGCTGGAGACCCTGCCGGAAGAGCTGATACCGACCGTGCTGGCACACGAATGCGGACATATCGTCTGCCACCACGTCCTGTACCGTACCATGGGGACACTGATCCTCAGCGGTGCACTGTCGCTGCTGCCGCTCAAGAACATCGCTCTGGCGCCGATCAACGCTGCACTGGCCTACTGGATGCGCTGCAGTGAGTTCAGTGCGGACAGAGCGGCGATCCTGTGCGACGGAACAGCCGATAAAATGATCGATGTCTGTGCGCGCTTTGCGGGCTATGACAAGAACATTCCGTACCCGCTCAACATGGAAGCCTTCATGGACCAGGCGAAGGAGTATGAAAAGCTGATCGGGGAGAACAGTATGAACAAGACCATGGAGTTCATGCTGTATGCGAACCGCAGCCATCCCATCAATGCTGTGCGTGCCTATGAAGCCAGGAAATGGGCGGAATCCGACAGCTTCCGAAAGGCCAGTGAATATGCCCGGTCCTACTTTGAAGGATCGACCGTACCGGATATCCCGGTTCCGTTCGGGGAGAAGAACCTGCTCGGCAGACCAACGCAGGAAGTGCGCAAAACCCTGCAGGATGCCGGATTTACCGATGTCCGCTTCTTCCGCAGTACAGAGCGTTCCATGTTCATCATCAATGACACCGTCACTTCGGTAAAGATCAACGGAAAGAACACCTACCGTGAAGGGGACTGGGTGAACAAGAGTGATCCGGTGGAGGTTACGTACTATCTGCCGCTGAGCACGGAAGAAGCAGAGCTGATCCACTCGGATGATGTCCGTATGCCGCACGGTGCGGAATACTACACCGGAAAGCCG
>JAEEYJ010000216.1 GCA_016291725.1 Solobacterium sp. | reverse complement strand
TCCGCTGATCAACGCCAACCTGTTCGTTACACTGAACAATGCCCGGCTCTTCCAGCCCTATGTCAATGTAGAGGTTGGCGGACTGCGTATTCTGTTCATCGGGATACTGACCGAGGAAGTCCTCTCGACGACCAAGAACGAAAAGGTCATCGGCTCGTTCATCGATGTGGAAGAAGCTGCCAAGGAAGTCGGCATCATCTGCGACAACTACCGGACAACCAGTACGGACCTGACCGTACTGCTCACACACATCGGCATTGAGGAAGACCGGAAGCTTGCAAAGCTTCTGAAGCCGGACTACGGTGTCAACCTGATCATCGGTGCGCACACGCATACCAACATGGTCATACCGGAATATGTCAACGGGATTCCCATTGTCCAGGCAGGATGGGCGAACCAGGGCCTGGGACGCTTCGACATCGTATTCGATGAGGACAGGCAGATCAAAAGCCTGAAGTGGAAGTACATTCCCATCAGAAAAGGCCTTGCCAGACCGGATCCCATCATGAAGGATCTGCTCAACCGCTACAAGAGTGAAACGGATTCCAAATACAAGAGGGTAGTAACCCGCTTTGCCAGAAAACTGACCCATCCGAGCAGGATCCAGGAAACAGAGATGGGCAACCTCTATGCTGATATCCTGCAGGATGAAAGCTCTTTCGACATCATGATGTTCGGCTCCGGATCCATCCGGAAGACCGAGATGGGGCCGGTGGTGGAATACCAGGATATGCTGGAGAACACGCCGTTCGATGATGCATTATGGATGCTGAAAGTGACCGGAGAACAGTTTCGCAGGATGGTTACCCATCTGTTCCGGGACGAAGCGTGGCTCGGCCATACAGAGTTCTACCAGTTCAGCCGGGGTGTACGCCTCGTCTGGCGGAAGAGTACGCATGAACTGCTGGAATGCAGCTTCCACGGAAAGGAAATCGAAGACGATCAGGAACTGCTGATCGCCCTGCAGAACTATCACTACCAGAGCTTCACGGAATTCATGGGTGTCGATATTGAAGAAGTGAAGAAGAACATGAAGCCCCGGGTCGTCGCTACAACCGTAAACAACATCATTGAGGAATACCTCTCCGTGCACCAGGGTCTGGATGCACACGTCGAGGGCAGGATTGAAATCCTGGAATGATGCGGACAGAAAAGGAGACACAGAATCTCCTTTTTCCTTCCCATATACTTCCCGTATTTCGGTGGTACAATAAAAGACATGCTTCAGGTGCAGCACATCAAAAAACAATATGTAACGGGAACACTGGTACAGCAGGCATTGAACGATGTCAGCCTGAATCTCCGGGACAATGAATTCGTTGCCATTCTCGGTCCTTCCGGATCGGGAAAGACGACGCTTTTGAACATTATCGGCGGACTGGACCGCTATGACAGCGGGAATCTCATCATCAACGGTATATCAACAGCCCGCTATACCGACCGGGACTGGGATGCCTACCGCAACCATACGATCGGTTTTGTTTTCCAGAGCTACAACCTGATTCCTCATCAGACGGTGCTGGAGAATGTTGAACTCGCTCTGACAATCGGCGGCATTTCCCGCCGTGAGCGCAAGGAGCGGGCAAAGCAGGCACTGGCGGAGGTCGGCCTCGCAGAGCACATGCACAAACGTCCGAACCAGCTTTCCGGCGGCCAGATGCAGCGGGTTGCCATTGCCAGAGGTCTGGTGAACAATCCGGATATCCTGCTTGCGGATGAACCTACCGGTGCCCTGGACAGTGAAACCAGCCTGCAGGTCATGGACCTGCTCAAGGAAGTCGCCAAGGACCGCCTGGTAGTCATGGTCACCCATAACCCGGAACTGGCGGAACAGTATGCCAACCGGATCGTCCGGCTGCGTGACGGTGTGATCCTTTCCGATACGAATCCCCTGGTGCTGGATACGGCACAGGCAGCGCCCGTGCACAGATCCCTGGGCAGAGCGTCCATGTCCTTCCTGACAGCGCTGAACCTGAGCTTCAACAACCTGAAATCGAAGCTGGGACGGACGCTGATGGTCGCGGTTGCCGGATCCATCGGCATCATCGGCATTGCACTGATCATGTCGCTGTCCAACGGTGTAAGTAAATATATAGCGGATATTGAAGCGGAAACCTCCTCGGAATATCCCCTGACCATCCAGCGCCAGGCATTCTCATTGTCTACCATGTCCGAGACGCAGGAAGTCCCGCAGGAAGACCGGCGGGAATACGGTGAAGTCAATGAAATGCGTACTCTGACCCGGATGTTCGGACGCCTGAGCTACAATGATCTGGAGTCCCTCAAAGCGTACCTGGACAGCCCGCAGAGCGGCATCAGCAGGTATGCCACTTCCGTGGAATACGGCTACAACGTGACCCCGCAGATCTTCCGTCTCGACGGCAAGGAAGTGCGCAAGGTCAATCCGGACTCAACATTCTCATCCATGGGCTTCAGCATATCAAACATGTTCAGTGTCAGTACCGGAGTCTTCGCCGAAATGCCGCGCAATACAGACCTGTATCTCTCCCAGTACGATGTCAAAGCCGGAAGATGGCCGACAGGCAGGGATGAACTGGTCGTTGTACTGAATTCCTACGGCTTCATATCCGACCTGGCACTGTATACACTCGGCCTAAAGGATGCCCACGAACTGGACGAAATGCTCAAGGAGTTCTCCCGCGGGGAAGAAATTATCGTCCCCGGAAAGCCGCAGGCATTTGACTACGATGATCTGATCGGTCTGGAATTCAAGCTGGTGAGCAGCTGTTCCTACTACCGGTATGACCCGGAATACAAAGTATGGCTGGACAAAACGGATGATCCGGATTTCCTCTATGATCTTGTCAGCAAAGGAGAAACCCTGACGATTGTCGGTGTAGTGCAGCCGAAGGAAGGCAACTACAGCAGCGCGCTTTATACCGGAATCAACTATCTGCCGGACCTGCGGGATCATGTGATCGGCCAGTCTACATCCTGCGAAGTCACGAACCTGCAGCTGGCGGATCCGGATACAAACGTAATGACAGGCAATCCGTTCGGTGAACAGAATGTCAGCCTGGATCTGGGGAATCTCTTTACCGTGAACACAGCTGCGATGGAGAGAGCGTTCTCCTTTGATGCAAGCGCTCTGAGCCTGGATACTTCAGCGTTCCAGAACATGGATTTCTCCAATGTAGATTTCTCCGACGTCATCGATTCTGCAGACTTCACCGATGCAATGTCAGGCCTGGATCCTTCCAGCCTGCAGAACCTTCTGCTGAAGGTGCGGATTACCGCTACGGTGGAAGACGTGCTCGATCTGCTGCAGGAAACAGCAGAGTCCTATGTGGAGTATGCTGCCGAGGATCCTTCAACGGACTACGGAAAGCTTCCGGATTCCGTAAGGGAATACATGCAGACACAGGAAGTCGAGGATATCCTGAATGCGGCACTGGCTTCGGTATGGAATGAACATGCTCAGGAACTGATCAGCGGTGAGATGCTGCAGAAACTGCTGAGGAACCTGATCCAGGGCTATCAGCAGTACATGATCGAAAACGGATACAGCGACCCGGAGAATACCGGACAGTATATCGATGACTACCTCGCTTCAGACAGCGCACAGGCCATCATGAACGGATTCATGGCAGAAGTGCAGGAGCATATCGCGGGCATTGCGGTACCGCAGGAAGTCATCGCCGGCCTCGTGGATGACCTGAGCACAGGATACGAGAACTGGGCGGAAGAGAACAGCATGCCCATGCCTTCGAAGTTCCGGGAATCCTTTGATGAATACATCAACAGTGAAGAAGCCCAGGCAGCACTCATGAAGAAAGTATCGTCCTTCATCGACACCACGGAAGTGGAAAAGGAGATGCAGAAGATGATGGCGTCCATGTCGGCTTCCCTGGCGTCTTCCCTGCAGTCGATGATGGGCAGCGCAATGGAGAAGATCGGCAAAGCCATTGCGGATAACATCCAGAGCGCTATGGCCCGGACGATGGAAAGCATGTCCTCCCAGATGACCAACGCATTCCATTTCAATGCGGATGCCTTCCGGGATGCGATCCGGCTGAATCTCGATGAAAACCAGCTGACGAACCTGCTCACCTCCATGATGGGTACGGAACAGGATTCCTATGCCGGCAACCTGATCAAGCTCGGCTATGCCGACATGCTCGTACCGGATATGATCACGATCTATCCGCGGGATTTTGATTCCAAGGAGCAGATTATCAAGATTCTGAATGACTACAATACACTGATGGCGGATACAGAGCAGGATGATAAAGTCATCACGTTCACGGATATCTCCGCAGCCCTGACATCTGCCGTTACGGATATCGTCAATACCATCAGCTATGTCCTGATCGCGTTTGTCAGTATCTCCCTCATTGTTTCTTCGATCATGATCGGTGTCATCACCTACATCAGTGTTCTCGAAAGACGCAAAGAGATCGGTATCCTGCGGGCTATGGGTGCTTCGAAGCGGAACATTTCCCAGGTCTTCAATGCGGAGACCTTCATCATCGGTCTTCTTTCCGGTACATTCGGTGTTACAGCGTCTGTCCTGTCCCTGATACCGATCAATCACATCGTGCATGTAGTGACGGACCATCCTGAGGTCAACGGCTTCCTGCCGCTGTCTACAGCGATTGTACTGGTCATGCTGAGTGTTATACTTACATTGATCGGCGGAATCATTCCTTCCCGCCAGGCAGCGAAGAGCGACCCGGTCGCAGCGCTGCGTTCCGAATAAAGGTCTGTCTATGATTGAACTCGATACAAGCAGTCTCGGGTGTGTATTCACCCGCAACAAAACAACCTGTCTTGCCCAGATCCCGATCCTGAACCGGCTGCCGGACAATCTGCAGCGCAGTCTGGAAAGGAAAGTATCCCATTTTGTCTACAAGCAGGGCAGCTTCATTTTCCGTACCGGGGATCCGGTCCGTTCGATCGTCATTGTTCTCAAGGGGAATGTCCGCCTTGTCCAGCAGGAAGCGGACGAGGAAGAGCACATCATTGAACTGGTCAAGGACGGTTCAGCCATCTGGCGCACCATGTTCCTGGAGAACGGAACCTATCCCTACACAGCAGAATGCCTGACGGATGTCGCTGTGGCTGTTGTGCGCCGGCAGGACCTGGTGGAGGTCATTGCCCAGTTCCCGGAAGAAGCGACCGAGCTTCTGCTGGAACTGAGCACAGAACTGCTCAGTGCCAATGAAAAGTCCGTACTGCTCTCCGTGAAGAATCCCTACCAGCGCCTGGCAGGCTTCCTGCTGGACCAGGACCGGAAGGAATGCGGGCCGGAGATCCGCCTCAAGCTGGATGATATCTCTGCCAGCATCGATCTGCGGCCGGAGACCATCAGCCGCAATATCTCCCGTATGGAAAAAGAAGGGCTCATCAAACGCACCGGACAGGGCAGGATCAAGGTTGTAGACCGTACTGGGCTGGATAAAGCTTACCGAAGTGAAGAATAAGAACAGATCAATGATCTGTTTTTTTCTGCAGGCATTTGTCATAATGGGGAAAAGGGAGAACGCAGTATGAAGGATATTTACTACAACTACTCCGGACTGGAGCACGGAAGCTGCAGCACTATGATCGTCGGAAAGAACGCCTCTACGACCGGCAAGGTCATCATGGGACATAACGAAGACGATACAGACTGTGTCGTACAGGCACATCTCGTACCCCGCATCAAGCACAAAGCAGGGGAGATGATCACCTTTGAAGACGGTAAGGCCATCATCCCTCAGGTGGAAGAGACACTGGCCTACTACTGGTCGGAAGTCAAATGCGACGGCGGTATCTCGTTCGCAGACGGATATGTAAATGAGTGCGGTGTTGCGATCGTGTCCAATGCCTGCCGTCCCAGCAAGGACGCAACCGGAAAGAAGACAGACAACCGGGAAGCCTACGGACTCGGCTATGCCCTGCGCAGACTGGCGGCCGAACGGGCGCATACCGCCAGGGAAGGCGTAGAGGTCATGGCGAAGCTCGTGGAAGAGTTCGGCTATTTCTCCTCCCGTACCTATCACATCGCGGACAAGAATGAAGCCTGGACAGTGTCCATACCCAAGGGATTCCGCCTCGTCGCCAGACGTGTACAGGATGATGAAGTCTACTATATTCCCAACCACTACATCATCCATGAAGTACCGATGGACGATCCGGACAATTACTATGCTTCCCCGGACCTGATCACGTTTGCCATCGAACAGGGCTGGTACACGCCGGCGAAGGAAGGCGACTACAGTGACTTCGACTTTGCCAGGGCCTATCAGGACAACCATGAGACCATGTCGGCTGCCAACATCAACCGGGCATCCATCGCCTGGAAGATGATCGCCGGTCTGGAACCGGAAGGACAGGATCTCAAGATCACCGCTCTGAAGGCACCGCGCAGGTTCAGCCCGGATGATGTCAAGGCTGTACTGCGTTCCCATGGCGAAGGCATGTGGGTGGACCGTACAGAAGGCGGTACAGCCAATCCGCACAGAGGCTTCGATGACCTCCTCTGCATCTGCAACAATATGACAGTAGAGAGTACAGTATTCGTATTCAATGAGGACATCAACCTGCTGAAGATGTTCAAAGCAACCCCGAAGCCCTGCCTCTCACCGTATGTACCCTGGTATCCGGTCGCGCTGAAGGAGATCCCCGACGGCTATGCCTGGAATACCGCCAAGGAAGCACAGCCTTCCCACTTCCGCTGGGATGAGGAAGAGTATGAGTTCGATCCTTCCAAAGCCTGGTGGGCATTCAAGAACGTACAGTTCCTGACGGACTTCAACTACCGGGTGACCCACAAACCGATCCGGGAAAGCATCGATGTGATCGAAGCCAAGTGGGCGAAGGAAGCAGATGCCGTTGAGAATGCGTACAAAGCGCTTGCGGCAGTGGATCCGGAAGCGGCTGCGGTCTACCTCAGCGACTATACGAAAGCACAGGCGCAGGAAGCGCTCAAATGGGCCCGCAGGACCGTCGGAAAGCTGTACCTGTCCCGCTACCACGAAGACAAATACGACTGATGGAGAATCCGGTGGAAACACCGGGTTTTTCTTCGGGCAAAACGCTATAATGAGGATATGAACAAGAAGGGCTATGTAGCCGGGATCGGTGCCGCCAACATCGATATCTACGGCAGAAGCGATGTACCGATCCGCCGGGGGACGGATCATCCGGCAGAGATCTTTACCGGAGCGGGCGGTGTTACCCGCAACATCATGGACAATCTGGCAAGACTGGATATTCCAGTGCGCTTTATGACGGTCTTCGGCGATGACATCTACGGAGAAATGCTCAGGAAAAGCTGCATTGAGAGGAAGATCGACATCTCTGCCGCAAAGACGGTACCCGGTGCAGCGACCGGCATCTTCATGCAGGTGCAGAAC
>JAEEYJ010000215.1 GCA_016291725.1 Solobacterium sp. | reverse complement strand
TTTCCTGACCAAACGGTCTGCGAGATAAAGGATATAGCGCAGGAAGAGTCCTGCGGACACTTTGTTGTTCTTCATGTTCTGCAGTGCATCCTTGGTTTCATGCCTGGGCAGCGCATAGCGCCAGCGTTCCAGTGATGCGATCTGCAGGATCCTCTGCTGTTCTTTTTCCGGCAGGCTGTCCATATACTCCTGAACCTTTGCAAAATACTTCTCATCATCCACAACGAGGCTCTCATAGGTCGGGTTCTTCTCCCGGATCTCATAGTGGATGATCAGAAGCTCTTCATCCACATAGGCCAGCTTATGATCCTTGAGCAGCTTGACCATGACAAGATAATCCTCGAATCTTGTCAGATCCGGGTCATAGCCGCCGGTTTCCTTCATATAGTCTGTCCGTACCAGAAGGTTGGATCCGCTGCCCGGATAGAATACCCTTGCCAGTGTCGGCAGGAAGGCATCCCCTTCCAGTGTTTCATGGCTGTGATGGACCTTGCCGCCGCTGAGATACTTGATGTACGCGCAGTAGCAGCAGCTGTATTCATCCCCCAGCTCCTCCATGCGTCTGATCTGCTTCTCCAGCTTCTCCGGAACGATCTCATCATCATCGTCGAGGAATGTGATGTACTTGCCCTGCGCCAGGGCGAGTGCCCGGTTCCTTGCCCGGGAGACACCCATATTCTCTTCATTGACCAGATAGGTGATGGTATCTCCGTACTTTGCCAGCTGTGCGGCTGTCTGCCTCTGCCAGTCCGTATTCCTACCATTGTCATCCACAACAAAAACTTCCTTATCACAGGTCTGTGCAAGGGCACTGTCCACAGCCCGGCAGATCCGGTCGGGCCTGTGGTAGGTTGTGATCACAATGGTAACAGGGATAACGTTCATGGCTATTTGGTACGGCGGGAAGTCAGCCTTGTGCCTGTCTTCAGGCGTACGACTTCATTCTTCCCCTTCTTCCAGTACTTGTATATGTTCTTCTCGAAAAAATTGTGCCTGAGGATCCTTTCCTGCTGCGCTTTGGTATACATGGATACCGGACGTCTGCGGGCTTCCTCCGGCTCCTGGTCAAAGATATGGTACAGGAAAGGCCGGACAAGATCCGGGTCCTGCCTGGTGACCAGCGGGTCGGTATTGAGCATCTTCAGGGCCAGTTCATCGTTATTGTCGATTTCTTTGATGACATCCAGGACTTCATCGAAATCCCTGTATCTGTGGCAGTTGATGAACGCTTCTTCATTGAAGTCCAGGATGACATCCGGATCTCCGTAGTAGATGGGTATCGTATATGCCGCAAAAGCATCCACGATCTTTTCCGTGGTATAGCCCCGGTAGGAACAGTTCTCAAAGGCAATGGAGAACCTGTAGTTCTGCTGGAACGCTGTTTTGTCCTTGACTGCACCGCCGATGTTGTTGCGGTACCGTCCTCCGGAGTCCACAGTCCTGTATTCATTCACCTTGTCCAGGATCTTTGTACGGATATCATCGGCGAAGCAGTTGGAAACGACAAAGCTGCAGAACTTCCTCTGCTTCAGCTCGTCCATGGTTACTTCCCGCCTGGACAGGAGAGCCTGATAGTTCGGCTTGAACTCATTCAGAAGATAGATCGGTGCACGGAGATAACGGTCTCCGAGCACCAGGCGATCGAAACCGATCGCGTAGTCACACTGATTGAAATCCGGGACAAACGCTTCTCCTGTATAGAAGATCCGTACACAGTCATACTTCAGATGATCCTGGCCGAACATGGAGTAGAACAGAAAATCAGGATGATCGGAAATCTCCACTTCATACCGCTCACGCAATGCGATCATGAACTCATCCTTGTTGATATCGAATGCGGGATGGAAATCCACGTAGTTGACTTTGATTCTCTTCATTCCGCCTCCTATTTCACAAACAAGCGCTTGAATCCCCGGCGCAGCCTGCGCAGTGTACGGCTTCCCGGGATCATCATCACCTTGCTGAGGTATGCCAGGTATTCATCCTTTGTGCGGGGCGCTTCCCTCAGCCAGCTGTACAGCGTTCTGAACCCGTACTTCTTCTCTGCCGGCAGGTGCCATATTGCCAGATCCGCATCTTCCTTCTGCACCGTATCGAACTTGGCGGCTGTCCATATCCGGCGCAGATACTGATTGCCGGTCTGATCATCATAGCCGAATCTTGCGTAGATCATGCTCAGAAAATGCGCTTCTTCCGTCAGCTTGACTTCACCCTTCTCATACTGGGCATAGTTCAAAGGCCAGAGATGCTCGAATTCCCCGACAATCCGCTTTGCCGTATCCTGCGTCACCGCAATGAATTCACCGCCCCGGTAGCGCACAATACCCTCCGGTTTTTCACCGTAGAACTTCTCATACAGCATGGTCATATCCAGGTTGCTGGTGCCGTTCTTCACAACATCATCGCGGTCACCGAGGAAGTAGGTCACTGCACCACAGGCTTCGATTTCATTGAACAGGGAAGCGATATCCTTGCGGAAGAGTATATCGGAATCAAAGATGATGATCCTGCCTTCCGCATTCTCTGACATAAAACGCAGGATATCAAAGACATAGAACTGATTGCGCCATTCTCCGAACCAGTCCTTCGGTGTCTGGGCAGAGAGCTCCTGATCGATGACATGAATATGATTCTCCCGGAAGAAAGCATTCAGATCAAGCCCTTCCATCAGATCTGTTCCCGGGAATGCCTTTACATTTGTAAACAGCCAGTACTCTGTTTCCTTCTGGGTCAGGAAAGCCGACATAAAGAAATCATAGACACACTTCCAGTACACAACCTGAAAGGACAGGTCCGTCGTATTGGATCCGACTGACGGATAGCTGCTTTCGTTGCCTTTATGCTCCCCGTAGAACCAGGTGACGATGTGGTTTCTATACATCACGGGCTCCTTTCAGTGTACGGTTCAGATAGGTAAGATAGCCGGCAGAAAGCCAGAAGAAAGCTGTTTCGACCGTTTCGGAAGAACCGGCAATCTCCCTTTCCAGCATCGACAGCATCAGTATGCACACAACCAGCATGACAAACCATGTTGCCCGGCGCTTTCTGATCAGTTCTGCACTGAGGATGAAGCGGATGAACATCATTGCCAGGAACAGCACAAACAGACCGCAGCCGATCACACCGGTCCACATCAGCAGATTGATGAACAGATTGTGCGCATCGAAATAGAACTCCAGCGCTTCGCTGTTCAGCCAGCCCCAGCCGAGCCAGAAATGCGTGGGCAGCTTGTGGATGACCATGTACCAGTACTCTGTTCTTCCGGTGGATATCTGCCGGAAGGCATCAAACGGATCTGTCTTCATCAGATCAAAGAACCGGGCAAAATAATCCTGTTTCAAGTAAAAGACACCTGCGCAGCCGATGACACCGATCAGAATGACAATCAGAATACTGCCGGCGGTGGAATACTTCTTCCGCAGAATCAAATAAAGCAGATACAGAGCGATGAAGCCGAAGATGACCATACCGGCCCGGTAGTCCAGCAGCATCGTCATATACACGAACAGGACCGTCAGTCCGCTGGTCAGCCAACGGTTGAACACAGTGCTTTCATGCAGATACCAGCTCAGCAGAATGCCCAGAAGGCAGAGATTTCCCCCGACCGTGGAATAGCCGAAGAGACCGCAGAACCGGTCCTCATTTCCGTAATGACCGTAGGTAAAGATCCGGTCCGGGGAATTCAGACCCATCGGCAGACTGATTCCGGCTTTGTATGTCCAGTAGCACACTGCACTCGCAAACGCAAAGATGAATACATACAGAACAGCGAAGAAGGCCAGCCTCTGCAGTGTAAGCTCATAGCTGTCCGGATCTTCATCATTCGAAGCACTGAAGAGGATATAGGTGAATCCGATATGCTTGATCACCGAAAACGCCAGGCTCTGTGTCAGCCAATGGTACTGGTTCCAGTAGGACACAATGATCACAGCGATGAACAGCCACAGTACAGCCTGGTATACCGAGAAGACCATCTTCTTCCGGAACAGATCCCCGAGGACAATGATGACCGGCCAGACAAGAAAAACAATGTTCAGGATCTCCTGAACCATCGGAGAGAAATGGTAGATGACACCGTTCATCAAGAGTTTCAATACATAGAGGATGATGAACAGTTTCCTGCCCAGCAGAAGATTCTTTACTGTTTCCATGCAGCGTCCTCTTTCGCATGGTATTCCAGTCTCGAACGGCGGTAATGCGCTTCATGCAGGGACAGTTCAAACCGGGAACGTTCGTTGTTCACGGACGCCTGCAGTATGTGCCCGGCGAAGAAGGACAGAATACCGGCCATGACAACGAAGCCGCAGACGATCAAGGTCGGGAACTTGGCAACCAGCCCGGTATGTACGTAGTCCCGCAGGACCGGGATGAAGAACACGGTTCCGATGAGAATCAGAAGCGCGGCGATCCAGCCGAAGAAGGAAGCCGGGCGATAATCCTTGTAGAGATTGAAGATCTTGGTCAGCACCTTGAAGCCGTCCTTGAATGTATTCAGCTTGGATACACTCCCTGCCGGTCTGTCCCGGTATTCGATAATGACATTGCGGACATCCAGGTTCTTGTCTACGGCATGGATCGTCATCTCTGTTTCAATCTCGAATCCAGTGGACAGTACAGGATATGTTTTGACGAACTCAAAGCTCATGGCCCGGTAGCCGGTCATGATGTCCTTGATGCTGCTGTGGAAGACCCGGTTGATCGTGTTGCGGACAAGAGAATTGCCGAAGTTGTGGAACGGGCGCTTGTTTTCCTGGAAGTAGGTGGAGGACAGCCGGTCCCCCACAACCATATCTGCGTTTTCCTTCAGCACCAGATTGCACATTTCCCGGGCAGAATCCGCCGGGTAGGTATCATCGCCGTCCACAAGGACATAGCACTTTGCATCGATCTCCCGGAACATACGGCGCATGACATTGCCCTTGCCCTGCTTATGCTCATAGCGCACCACAGCACCGGCTTCACGTGCAATGTCATCTGTATGATCCGTAGAATTGTTGTCATATACGTAGATGATCGCTTCCGGCAGTGCACGCTTAAAATCCTGCACGACCTTGGCAATCGTCAGTGCTTCATTGTAACAGGGTATCAGTACCGCAATCTCATCCATAATCTGTCTCCAGTATTATATTATACCATCACTTCATCACGCACTTCAGCGCATCCACGAATCCCTGTACGGTGCTTTCCAGCAGGAACGGTGTGATATCCATGCCTGCAGCGCCGGCGGCGTACCCTGCACCAAGGCATTCCTCGATCGCGGACGCAAGCATACGGGCATCAAACGGATCCACTATCCGTCCGTTGACCCCGTCCTTTACTGTGTCATACGCACCATCCGCATATTTTGAACTTACAATCGGTACACCGGCAGCCAGGGCTTCCACCAGTACCAGGCCATAGCAGTCCTCCCTGGTCGGCAGGACAAACAAGGAAGCTTCAGCGTACTCCTTCAGAAGGCTGTCCCCCTCTGTGAATCCCAGCCAGTGGATCCTGCCGTCCAGGCCATAGTCTTCTGCTGCACGCATGAGATTGTCCTTCTCCGGACCGTTGCCGGCAATGTGCAGTTCCCATTCACCCGGTACATAGCGGAGCGCGTCCAGCAGAAGATCCACTCCCTTCAGTTCAATCAGTCTTCCGACATAGAGGATCCGTCCGGGTACGTGTGTTCCTGCGGTGTTCCGGTATCCTGTAAGATCCCTTGTGAGAAGCGACAGGAAAATCCGTTCTTCCTCTGCGTGCCAGTATTTCAGCTTTTCCACAGCCTTTGTGCTGCACGCGATGCAGGCGTCAGCGCTGCCGATGATCTTCTTCCGTGACATTTTCTGCAGCCTTCCGATCCAGCGTTCGGAGTACAGTGTTCCTTCCGTCACGTGGATGAAGCGGACACTGTGCTTTCTGCACCAGGACAGGCACTGCAGAGCTGCCGGATTGTACTCCCAGGCATAGACGCAGACCGGCTTCAATTCATCCAGCAGCTGCTTCAGTCCGTTCGTCGGCAGATGGACGTAGTGCGTATCCGTCCTTCCCTTCAGTTTCAGAATCCGGGCACGAAGAATATGTATGTGTTCTATGGAATGATCGCCCAGCGACCATTCACGGTTGTCTTCCGACGCGTTCGTGTATATAAAATGGCACTCGTAGGAAGAAAAGCGCTTCTGAAGCTCTTCGAAAAGATCCAGACCGTACGGTGAGGGTATGTTGGTTACCCATACCAGTTTTTCTTTACTGAGCGCCATTTTTCTGTTTCGGTTCACTGAATTTCTTCACTACAAAGCTCATCACGAGGAAGTTGACAGGAATGTAGATCGGGACGGACGCAAGCTTGGCAAAGCGCTCCGGCACACCGAATTCCCGGCTCAGGACTTCAACAATGACAAAGCTGATGATCCAGCCGGGTATATAGCTGGTCGGGAAGGCAAAGAAGCTCTTCCAGGACATTTTCTGCTTGTAGGTGAACGTCATGTTCATGAGGTAGGAAGGGATGACCGCCAGCACATCGGCGATGATGCTCGCGGTGCCGACTTCCGTTCCGAGTCCCAGCAGTCCTTTGTTCAGCAGTAAAGCGATTACCGTGTTGATCACACCGATGATGCCGAATGTCAGGAACTGCCTGTTCAGGAATTTCTCTTTCAGCCGGTTCATTTTCTACCCTTTCTGTGCGGGATCTTCACGGCCACTGCGTTCTTTACAACCGTGATGTCCCTGATGGCGGCAGAGCCGCCGTCTTCTCCGTCCAGTGTCCAGGCTACTTCTTCATCCGAGATGAAACGGACATGATCCGTCTTGAACATACGGATGTTTTCGTGGGTAATTGTGCCTGATGCGATATCACTGATGATATCGCTGAATTCACTCAGGCTCTCCGGAGCCTTTACCAGAGTCACTTCCATCAGACCATCGTTCAGGCTGACATCCTTCAGGAACGGGGACTGCATTCCTCCGACAGAGATGCTGTTGGACACTGCACCGAAGACATAATCACCCTCTTCAATGATGCCGTCATGTTCGACAATCATATGCTTCCTGTAGGACAGGTTGTCCGAAAGGCTGCCCAGGGTACCGAGTACATAGGCAAAATATCCCAGGCTGTTCTTCAGGTCCTGCGGTGTTTCATAGCTGACGGCGGTAAAGGCACCGAAAGCCGCTACATAGTTGAAATACTGGTCGTTTGCCAGACCGAGGTCATAAACAAAATCATCTCCGTTGACGACTGCAAGCGCCAGTTCCGAGTCTGCATAGTTCTTCCCGCTGGTCAGGCTTCGGGAGAAGTCATTGGTACTGCCGGAAGGAATGTAAGCAAGCGGTATACGGACGCTGTACTCCATCATTTCATTGATGATGTGATTCAGAGTGCCGTCTCCGCCGCAGCAAAGAATGCAGTCATAGCCGGCTGCGTGCTCCTTCATCACACCTGCTG
>JAEEYJ010000214.1 GCA_016291725.1 Solobacterium sp. | reverse complement strand
TCCTCGATGGTCTGCGTGATTGTCCCGTCCAGAATCTCCACCCCTTTGACCTGATCGAATCCGTAGAAGTCATAGTGCTCCAGGAAGATCCTTTCCGCTGCTTTCTGCGTCAATGTGTATACAACCGTGTCATCGGTGATCTGTACATCGCTGTATTCGCTCTTTGCGGGGACATACGGCTCCAGCTGCACCTGCATCGCCTGCTTCAGCTGGTCCAGTGTCATGTCCTCGTAGTAGTCTACCCCGTTGTAGGTATTGTACAGCCGTCCGCCGTAATACCAGCCTTCCAGCGCGGAGGATGCGCCGTTGCCGTAGATATTCTGGGTGTAGTGTGCTTCATCCCCCTCCACTTCCAGTACACCGTCCAGGTCGAATGTCTGCATGGTGTTGTTGGGATAGGAAAGCTCATAGGTGCACCGGAAGGTTTCCGTGTACACGCTGTCCGTTCTGGCTGCGGAAGGAATCTCTGTACTGCTGTCGTCCTCCGGCTGTGTCTCCTGTGCACAGGCGCACAGCAGAACACAGGCTGCAGGAATCATCATCCAATGTTTCATAAACCGTATTATAGTCATACTTCCCGGGAAATGAAAGAGCAGGATCTCTCCTGCTCTGTTTTGAACTATACCAGTTCGATGATTGCCATCGGTGCAGCGTCACCGCGGCGTGTGCCTGTTTTAATGACACGTGTATAGCCGCCGTTGCGCTCTGCATACTTCGGTGCGACTTCATCAAACAGCTTCTGCAGTACAGTCTGCTCTGTCTTTTCGTCCGCGACAACATTGCGGATAAAGGCAGCTGCCCTTCTGCGGGAAGCCAGGTCACCCTTTTTGCCGAGTGTGATCATTTCATCGACAACAGAACGGAGATCCTTCGCCTTCGCCTCTGTTGTCTCTACACGGCCGTAGAGAATCACCGATGTGGCAAGATTCCTCAACATCGCTTTGCGATGGTCAGCTTTTCTTCCGAATTTACGATTCCACATAATCAGTACCCTTTCTTAATCGAAGGACTTGAAGCCCAGACCCAGTTCAGCGAGCTTGTCCTTAACCTCTTTCAAAGATTTCTTTCCGAGGTTCCGGACTCTCATCATTTCCTCCTCGGTCTTCTGTGTCAGATCATCTACGGTCTGGATGCCTGCCCTCTTCAGGCAGTTGTAGGACCGTACCGACAGATCCAGATCCTCAATCAGCTGCTGCTGGCCTTTCACCTGGATTTCCGTACCGTTCTCTCTGATCACATTGTCCATGCTCAGGACATCTTCATTGATGCCCGCAATGATATCCAGATGATCAATCAGGATCTTTGCGGCCATCGCCAGCGCCTTCTGCGGTGTAATGGACCCATCTGTCCAGATTTCCATCGTCAGACTGTCATACTTGGTATTCTGGCCGACACGGGTAGGCTCCGCAACATACGCAACCTTCTCGATCGGTGTATAGATCGAATCCGTATAGACAGTGCCGATGCCCTGGGAGCTGCCCTGGTTCATCTGCTTGTTGATGTCGCTGCCGACATAGCCGCGGCCGTTCTTGGCCTTCAGCTCCATCTCCAGCGTCGCATCCTTCTCCAGATGGGCAATCTCCAGATCCTTGTTCAGCACTTCCACACCGGCAGGACAGATGATGTCCCCGGCAGTGACTGTGCACGGTCCCTTGGCGGAAATCTGCAGTGTATAGGTCTCATCGTCCTCGATCGTCATGATCAGATCCTTCAGATTGAGAATGATGATCGATACATCTTCACGGACACCGGGAATGGTTGTGAACTCATGGTACACACCATCCACCTTGATGGAGTAGACAGCAGCGCCCGGGAGGGAGGAGAGCAGTACCCGACGAAGTGCATTGCCGATCGTCGTACCAAATCCTCTTTCCAGCGGAGACATCACAAATCTTCCGTAGTGTTCGTCTTCAGAGTATTCCTTTACTTCAAAATCGGCGCGTTCAAACTTCTGCATCCATTTTCCTCCAATTCATTCAATCAACCACGCGGTCTCTTCGGCGGACGGCATCCGTTGTGAGGGATCGGTGTTACATCATTGATTGCTGTGATGTCCAGGCCTGCAACCTGCAGGGAACGGACAGCAGCTTCACGTCCGGGACCGGGTCCCTTGACATTGACTTCCACTGTCTTCATACCCTGCTGTACAGCTGCCTTCGCAGCAGCTTCCGCACAGAGCTGGGCAACATACGGAGTGGACTTACGGGAACCCTTGTAGCCAAGTGCACCTGCAGAACTCCACGCAATGACGTTTCCGCCTTCATCCGCGATCGTTACGATCGTGTTGTTGAATGTTGAATGGATGTGTGCCACACCCCTGACAACATTACGCTTTACCTTTTTACGAACGTTTCTTCTTCCGGACGTTCTTGTATTCTTTGCCATATTTCAACGACCCTCCCGATTACTTCTTCTTGTTCGCAACAGTACGACGGGGTCCCTTGCGGGTACGGGCATTCGTACGTGTTCTCTGACCGCGTACAGGCAGACCGCGTCTGTGACGCATGCCTCTGTAGCAGCCGATTTCCATCAGACGCTTGATGTTCAGCGCACGCTCACGGCGCAGATCACCCTCTGTCTTGATCTCATCAACTGCCTGACGGATGGCTGTCTCCTGCGCATCAGTAAGGTCTTTGGTACGGATATCTTCGGAAATGCCGCAGTCAGCCAGAATCTTCTTTGCTGTTGTCGGTCCGATACCGTAAATATAGGTCAATGATACTACCACCCTTTTATTGGCGGGAATATCAACACCAGCAATACGAGCCATATATCTCTTTCTCCTCTTTCTTAACCCTGTCTCTGCTTATGCTTCGGGTTTTCGCAGATGACCATCACAACGCCGTTGCGCTTGATGATTCTGCACTTGTCACAAATAGGTTTTACTGATGGTCTTACTTTCATGATTGTTCCTCCATGGCACAAATGGATTACTTGTGCCGATAAGTAATGCGCCCACGTGTTAAGTCGTACGGTGAAAGCTCTACTGTGACCCTATCGCCTGGTAAAATGCGTATGTGGTTCATCTGGATTTTACCAGAAACGTGAGCGAGGATCTCCATCCCGTTCTGCAGCTTTACCGTGAATTTTGCGCCGGGAAGTGTATCTTCCACAACGCCTTCCATTTCAATTACATCCTGCTTGCTCATTCATTCCTCACAATGATTGTCCCCGGTGCAGGAGGTTTCCCTCCCGCACCGTACGGAAATCATTCAATCTCCCCGAGGATCTCCCTGATCTCAGCAAACACCTCATCTGCAGGCTTTCCTGCATTGACTGTGTGCACCAGACCTTTGTCCCCGTAGAATTCGATTACAGGTTTTGTATTGTTGTCATACTCGTCCATACGGACTTTCAGCTGTTCAACTGTATCATCCTTGCGCTGCACCAGCTCTGCACCGCAGACATCGCAGATGCCCTCTACCTTGCTCGGCTTGTTGACGATGTGGTAGATTGCACCGCACTTCGGACAGATTCTCCGGCCGGTGATTCTCACCACCAGGTCATCGAAGCTGACTTCAAGAGCGATCACAGCCTGTACGGGACGGCCGATCCGCTCAGCGATCTCTGTCAGTGTATTTGCCTGTTCCAGCGTTCTGGGGAAGCCGTCCAGCAGGTAGCCCTTCGCACAGTCAGGCTCCTGCAGCCTTGCTTCAACCATACCGTTGATTACAGCATCCGGAACCAGTTTGCCCGCTTCCATGTAGCCCTTCGCTTCCATGCCCAGCGGTGTATTGTTCCGGACATTCTCCCTCAGCATGTCTCCTGTGGAAATATGCGGGATGTCATAGGTTTGAATAATCAGATCGGACATTGTGCCCTTGCCTGCACCGGCAGGGCCCATAATGAGAATATTCATTGAATTCCTCCCTTCACTATCTGAACGCTGTACCGGTGTACTTCACCGATGTCAGCTGGCTCTTCAATGCGTTCATCGTCTCCATCGCTACACCGACGACGATGATGATACCTGTACCGCCCAGGGAAACCGAGTTCGGCAGGGTAGTGACCATCGGCAGCAGATACGGGATGACAGCGATTGCCGTCAGTGCTGTCGCACCAAGAACCGTGATTCTGTGCACGACGCGCTTCAGGTAGGCTGCTGTTTCCTCACCCGGACGGATGCCCGGAATGTACGCTCTGTTCTGGTCCAGATTCTCCGCCAGATTGTCCAGATCGAGCTGGAGATCTGTATAGAAGAATGTGAACAGGAATGTCAGTACAGCGTACAGGATCAGGCCGATGGGCTTCTGCATGCTCAGTACATTGCTCACCTTCGTATACCAGTCATACTTCACAAAGCTCAGTATGATCTGCGGCGCTGTAATGATCGCCGAAGCGAAGATGACCGGGATTACGCTCGCAGAGTTGATGCGGAACGGGACATACGTCACATCGTTGCCGCCCCTGCGGATCGCACCGGAGTACTGGATCGGTACTTTGCGCACCGCCAGCTGCATGATCACGACACCCACAATGATCAGCAGGTACACCAGACAGTAGCCGGCAAACTGGAGAATGCCGCTGAACGCTGCACCCTGCGCCTGCCCGCTCATCAGAATGTTGAACACCTGCATGAAGTTCGCCGGCATGTTGGAAACAATTCCGGCAAAGATGATCATTGAGATTCCGTTTCCGATACCCTTGTAGCTGATCCGGTCGCCGATCCACAGCAGGAACATGACGCCCGCAACCAGCACCGTTGCGGTGAACAGATAGGTGGAAGCCTTCGTATTCTCAAGGATATGGTACTGCCTGTCGAACATATAGACCATCGAGAAGGACTGGATGAAGGCCAGAACAACCGCGAAGTAGCGGGTGATCTTGTCCAGCTTGCGCCGTCCTGTCTTTCCCTCTTTTGCCATATCCGTCAGAGCGGGTATGACGTCCATGCTCAGCAGCTGAATGATGATGCTCGCCGTAATGTACGGTCCGACACCCATGGCGAATACGGACATTCTCTCGAACGCGCCGCCGCCCAGCAGGTTCATCATGCTCAGGATGGAATTGTCCGAAATCTGCGCAGCCAGCGCTGAAGCATCCACACCGGGCACCGGAATCGATGCGCCGATGCGGTAGATCAGCAGCATAGCCAGGGTAAACAGAATTCTGCCGCGAATGTCCTTGTTCTTGAACAATCCAGCAAATGTCCGCAGCATTCTACAGTACCTCGGCTGTTCCGCCTGCTTCTTCGATTGCCTTCAAAGCTGTCTTTGTAAACTTCGCCGCTTTTACGGTCAGCTTCTTTTCAAGCTTACCGCCGCCGAGTACTTTCAGACCGTCCAGCTCCTTCTTTACGAGCCCTGCAGCCTTCAAAGCCTCAAAGTCAACTACTGCACCCTCTTCGAAACGATTCAGGTCCTCAACATTGACCACTGCATATTCCTTGTGGTTCATGCTTGTGAAACCACGCTTCGGGAACCGCTTGAATGCCGGTGTCTGTCCGCCTTCAAAGCCGATCGCTACACCGCCGCCGCTCCTCGAATTCTGGCCTTTCTGGCCCTTTCCGGCTGTCTTGCCGTTGCCGGAGCCCTGGCCTCTGCCGATCCGCTTGGAAACGAAACGGGCACCATCCATGGGTTTCAGTTCATTGAGTTTCATGCCTGTTCCTCCTTACCGAACCTCAGCGACCTTCAGATCGCGTTCCTTGGCCACTGCTTCCACAGTACGCATATTCTTCAGTGCATCCAGTGTAGCGTATACAACGTTGACCGGTGTACGGGAGCCGATGATCTTGGACAATACATCCGCAATGCCCGCCAGCTCCAGAATGGAACGAACCGCACCGCCGGCGATGACACCGGTTCCCGGCGCAGCCGGCCTCAGCATGACAGAGCTTGCTCCATGCCTGCCCTGGGATACATGCGGAACCGTACGTCCGTTCTCTACCAGCTGTACTGTGAATACATTCTTCTTCGCAGCTTCTGTTGCCTTCTTGATCGCATCGGGCACTTCCGTAGCCTTGCCGATGCCGAAGCCTACTCTTCCCTTGTGGTCGCCGACGACAACCAGTGCCGCAAACCGCATTCTGCGTCCGCCCTTCACGGTCTTACTGACGCGGTTGATGGAAACTACGACATCGTCAAACTCTTTCGGTTCACGCTTTTTAAACGGTCTCTTTTCACGTTCTGCCATTTCGTTGTTCTCCTTTCCGCTCAGAATTTCAGTCCGGCTTCTCTGGCCGCATCAGCCAGTGCCTGAACCCTTCCGTGATATACATAGCCGCCGCGGTCGAAGCGTACGCTTTCGATCCCGGCATCCAGACACTTCTTCGCAATGTCTTCGCCGACTTTCTTCGCTGCCTCAATGTTTCCGCCGTACTCCAGCTTCAGATCCTTGGAATTGGAAGCCAGCAGTGTATGCCCCTTCGTATCATCGATGATCTGCGCATAGATGTGCTTGTTGGAACGGAACACATTCAGTCTGGGACACTCGGGAGTTCCGCTTACTTTTCTGCGGACACGTGCATGTCTGCGCAGACGCTCTTCATTTTTCTTTGTCTTCTTCAGCATATGACTCTCTCCTTCCCATTACTTCTTAGCGGCTGTCTTGCCTTCCTTGCGGCGTACATGCTCGTCCTTGTAGCGGACGCCCTTTCCACCGTAAGGTTCAGGCTTCCTGGCAGCCCTGACATTCGCAGCGAACTGTCCGACTCTCTGCTTATCAATGCCTGTAATATTGATCGTTGTCGCATCCGGTACTGTTACTTCAACATCTGCCGGAATGTCGAACTCTACAGGGTGGGAATAACCGAGGTTCATCGTCAGCTTCTTTCCTGCCAGTGCAGCACGGTAACCGATACCGACGATCTGCAGTGTCTTGGTGTAGCCTGTGTGTGTTCCTTCGATCATGGTTGCGAGCAGAGCCCGGGTCGTTCCGTGAAGCTGCTTGGTACGCTTCTCTTCGTTGGGACGGACG
>JAEEYJ010000213.1 GCA_016291725.1 Solobacterium sp. | reverse complement strand
CGAGATTGTAGAGCACCACCGGCATATCTTCATAATCGCCCGGATACTCCAGCAGGCACTGCCCGGCGGTGCCGGCGACACTCAGGTTCCTGCGCACCAGCCGGCCGTCCTGCATCATCCACATCATACGTCCTACCCGGTAGGAAATGAACCGGTAGCCGCTCAGCAGCCCGGCAATCAGATGCCCGCCCTCGTGCAGCGCAATCTGGAACCGCTCGCACAGTATGAATCCCACAACCGTACTGCACAGCTTCACCAGGTACAATCCGAACGGATCCGCAAAACTGATGAGCCTGATTCTCAGGTTCACCCACACCAGACAGGTCATGGTGCCCACCAGCACCGCTGTATAATACAGATACTTCTTCATCCCGTCAATTTTACCACAGCAGACATACATTCCTGTTCAATCCGCAGTTTCTTTTCGGTTATAATAGAATCAAAGATATATACAAGGATATATACAGAAAGGACAATTACACCTATGGATCTCTTTAACCTGATCATGGACTCCATGACCTCTCCCGGCTCCACTGCGACTCTGTCACAGAAGACCGGCGTCTCCAAGGAACAGACCACCAGCCTCATCGCTTCCGCACTGCCGGTTCTCCTGCAGTCGATGCAGAACAACGCCTCCACCGAGACCGGTGCACAGTCCCTGCTCAACGCACTGACACAGCACACGAACACCCAGTCCGTACCGCAGCAGATCGCTCACGCGGACACCGTGGACGGTGCCAAGATCCTGGCGCACATTCTCGGCCAGAACCAGACCGCAACGGTCAACCAGCTCTCCAAGAAGAACGGTCTGAGCACAAAGCAGACCATGGCACTGCTGAGCCTGATCGCTCCGGCACTGCTGAGCGCGCTGTCCGCAGCGACATCCCAGCAGGGCAAGAAGCAGGGCTTCGACCTCAGCGACGGCTTTGACATGAACGATGTCTTCGCTCTGGTCAGCGCCGCTTCCGGAAAGAAGCAGAACTCCGGTCTGAACGTCGGCACCATGCTCAGTGTACTGGGCATGCTGATGAAGTAATCCTCAGCGGATCAGTTCATTCTCTGTAAGTACACAGGACTCGATCACCCGGTTGGTCTCCGTATCGAAGACAACCAGATTGAGTCCTTTCTTATTGAGCGCGTACTCCTGTCCGTCGATGAGGATGGACGCCGATCTGCCGCTGTCCGCACCCTTGCTGGAAACGGTCCAGTGGTGGGTGCCGAAGGTCCCCTTCCGCACCAAAGCCTGCCGGTCCAGCACCTCCGCGTCCCCGCTGACACCGATGTAGCTGTATCCTGACGCGGAGAACGGAATCTCCGCAAATCCCAGCGCATGCCACAGTTCTTCTTCCTTCCCGGTGCACTCGCACCAGCCGTCCTCGTTCACCGCGGTCAGGATCACGTAGTGGTCCTTCTGCAGCATTTCCAGCAGTTCCTGCAGGTCTGCCGCCCGGTTGACATACGCATTGTCCTCCACGGCTTTGTACATCGTCTGGTCCTCATACTGGGGATCCTCTACGCCCTTGATGGCATGGTTGAACTGCAGGATGGAACCGATGAACCGGGTCAGCTTCTTCATGCCGAACCAGTCTGCGTGCGTGGTGAGACGCTCATACGGCTGGATGGTGCCGAACGTATCCACGACTTCCTTCGATGCGAAGTTGTAGTAGCCCAGGTTGTGCTCGGCAGCGTAGGACACCATGGTATTGAAGATACCGTCATTCACATGGTTGCCGGGCACATCCACCAGGATCAGCCGTATACTGTTCTCCTCGCAGAGCGCTGTGATCCGGTCCAGATACTCAAGCATCAAAGGATCCATGGGCTCTCTCGCACCGGGATCGGACGGAACGAATACGTCAATCTCCTCCGAAGGCCCTTTCGCGGCGGAATAGCCCAGCAGCGGGTCATCGAGGTCCAGCCTGAAATCCACCGCATTCAGTGACTTCCAGCGCTCATGGTAGCGCAGATTCGTCAGGTAGTAGCTCAGCGCATCCTGCGACGTATCGTGCGCACAGATATCCCGGATCGCTTCCCTCTTGACTTCCGACCACTGCATCGGGTCGATCACCTGCCGTATGACACCCTCCGACATATTCAGCGGTTCCTCCGGATTCAGCCGGAAACAGAACCGGCAGTCCAGCACCACCGCCCGGGGCGTCTGGTACCGCAGGGCTTCCCGGAGCACCCAGTAGCTCATGAAGACGCTCTGGTGCGCCGTAGCCAGATTGTAGCTGCGTATGCCGAAGTTGTTGTAGAGCTCATGGGGCGAGAAGGCATTCACAGCTACACTCGATCCCAGGAAGATCACATCGACACTGTCCTTCTCCATATCGTAGAACCCCTTGACCGTGGTCGTTGCCGGCCAGTCGGAGTTCGAGTGATCGTATTTCGGTACTTCCACGGCATTGATCCACAGCAGAAGGGATACCGTCAGTACAGCAAACAGCACTTTCCTCAGTATCTTCATGATCAGAACCCTCCGTAGATGAATCCGGCGGCGGTGAATCCGTGTCCGTAGACACCGAATACATACACTGCCGTGATCATGAGCATGGCCAGCAGACCGCGCTTCCAGGGGGAAAGCGTCCGGAAGGCAGCGGAAAGATCCTCTGCACCGAAGCGCTCCACCGTGAACAGCAGTCCCAGGCACAGAAGCAATACCACAGTATCCTTGCCGTCCATGCCGAGACGGAGCAGGGAGCCGTCAAAGAGAACCACCGGCTGCAGGTTCAGGAACAGGCTGCGGAATATGGCAAACGCGGCACGCAGTCCGGGTGCCCGGAAGACCACCCAGCCTGCCAGTACGCACAGGAAGGTCAGGCATACAGATGCCGGGCGGCGCTTTCCGAGCACGTCTTCAGCGATCTCAAAGAAGGCATGCATCAAGCCCCAGCACAGATAATTCAGTCCCCTGCCGTGCCAGAATCCGCTCACCAAAAACACAATGATGATGTTGAACCAGCGTCTGGACCTGCCCTTCCGGCTTCCGCCCAGCGGAATGTAGATATAGTCCCTGAGCCAGGCACTCAGGCTCATATGCCATCTCTGCCAGAATTCACGCACGCTCTTTGCCTGATACGGACGGTTGAAGTTTTCCGCCAGCCGGATGCCGAAGAGCAGGGAAATGCCCTGGCACAGGCGCACGCAGGACAGGAAATCGGTATAGAGCTGTACACTGTAGAGCAGAGCTGCAGCCCAGAAGTACATACCGCTGTAGAGGGTATAATGATCAAACACTTCATTGACGAACGGTGCTGCCCTGTCCGCGATCATCAGCTTCAGGAACAGACCCCACAGGATCAGGAACACCGCTTCATTCAGTTCGTCATCGTTGTATGCATGCCCTTCCTGCAGCTGTACGTTCAGCTGTTCATACCGGGGTATAGGGCCTTGGATGATCTGCGGGAACCAGCTGACGAACAGCAGGAAGCGCAGTGGATTCTGCGGGATTTCCGCCTTTCCCCGGTACAGGTCTGCCAGCCAGGCAATCAGCTGCATGCTGTAGAATGAAATGCCCAGTGGAACAATGATGGATCCTGCCGGCAGGACCTTGATCAGGACCAAAGGCAGCGCGGATACTGCTATGCTGCAGAACAGCACGGTACGGGTACGGTGCTTCTGCACCAGAAGGCCGCAGCCGTAGCTCACCATCGCATGGACAAGGAAAAACAGCAGCACTGCCGGTGATGCATTCAGTGCGTAGAAGACCAGGCTGCCGGCCAGCAGGACCAGCCAGCGATGCCTCAGAGGCACCGAACGGTACAGCAGAAGAACAGCAGGCAGAAACAGCAGCAGTTTCAGGGAGGTATAGGTCATATCTGTTTTATTTTACTATGAAACAAAAACAAAAGGACGGCATCGTACGGATTTTGCACACAAAAGGCAGGGATAACCCCTGCCGATGAGGAATCCGTCATCCCTGCAGCATCCTCCTGATCATATACAGCAGCAGCGCATGCCCCGGATAGAATAGATAGAACAGCCATTTCAGGCCTTTTCCCCGCTTCCCGTTGTACAGTGCCAGAGGAAGGAAGCTGAGCCCGGTCGCTCTGTAGCTCCCCATCGTCCGGGTCAGAGCCAGGAAAGCCGTGCCTGAACCGCTGTGGACCAGCGGATGCATATCACGGGAGATATAGAACAGGAAGACCGCAATGACCCCGAACATCGAATAGTCCGTACGCAGCACAAGCGCCAGGGCAGCGACAGCGATCACTGCAGCATTGCCGAGAATGGTTCTCACGGTACCGTACCGGCCGGTTTCTTCATTCATCGTTCCCCGGAGCCGCTCAAACAGCTCCAGAGCGATCAAGGCAAGGAAGAAGGTCACCAGGATGTTCTGGTGCTCGAATCCCGGTCTGCCGAAGAACAACAGATCAAACGGAATCTCACTGAACAGCGCAAAAACGCCCATGCGGATAATGTACTTCCTTCTGTCCCGGGTATGTGCATAGCCTTCCGCCACGCAGAACGCGAACACCGGCATTGCGATCCGCCCGGCATAGCGCATCCATCGCGCACCGGGAAAGAATACAGCACCCACATGATCCAGCACCATACTGATCATGGCAATGATCTTCAGCGCTGTACCGTCCAGTACCCGGTATTTCTCTATCTTCTGCATCTCTATTGTGTCTTCTCCATGGCAATCCTGGCCATGCGCACTGCATCGCTCTTCGTCCCGGCACCGGCAAGGAAGCCGCTGGGATGGCAGAAGACCGCTGTCTCTACACCGGATACTTTCTGCAGCTCTTCATAGCGCAGGCCGTACCACTCGGAAGGAAGCGCATGCCGGTAGCTGGAACGGTCATCCGAATCCAGCAGTACACACTGCACGTTCCAGCCTCCCCGCAGTGCCGGAGAGATTACAAACCAGATGTCATGGGCTTTCGGATCATAGGAGGACCGGCTGTAGATGACCCCTTCCCACGGTGCGAACTCATCCATGATCATCATATGTTCCCCGGAATAGTAGATGCACTGCATCACATAGTCCCGGCCGTCCAGAGAAGAGATGATGCTGTCGATCCGGTTCAGCAGGATATCCTTCGCGAAGCTTACTGCGTCCATGAAGGCATCAAAAGGATCCATGGAAGAATTCCACGGTGGATTGAAATCCTTGATGATCTGGGATACGCTCATCCCCGTCTTTGCCCGCTGGACAATATCCGATTTCACTGCATCATCCAGGTTCAGTCCGCTCACCGCGTCCAGCACCGGATCATAGCCGTTGTCCACCGCGTCGATTCCGATGACCAGAGAATTCTCGATCCTCCGGAACACCGTAACCATATAGCTCTCCGGGCAGTCCAGGGCTTCCAGGACCTCCTGATAATACTTCTTCCACACCAGTCCGCACGCTGCGTACGGTACATCCGTGCCCGGATGGGTCCCGTTCCGTTCCTTGTTCTCCACAGAATGGTGGTCCAGTGCACCGCCGCCGATATCATAGATGATCCAGTTCACCGTATCCTGCGGAATGTCCGTATCACTGCCCCTGACAATGTTCAGATCATCGCTGATGATTGAAAACATCGCTGTTGCGAACACTTCATCCGCGTGGAACTGACCATCATGTGTATACAGATTCAGCCTCTCTCCCATCGTTTTCTACCTCACAGTACCATTATACCAATACTGTCTGAATCACTTCATTGTTGATTTTCGAGCATGATCTGCTATTATTATCTTACTGTGCCGCTTTAGTATAATGGCAATACGCAGCAATGGTAATGCTGAACTGGCAGTTCAATTCTGCCAAGCGGCACCATCAGTCAGGAAAACCGCGCAGCCGTGCGGTTTTTTTG
>JAEEYJ010000212.1 GCA_016291725.1 Solobacterium sp. | reverse complement strand
TTACGCCATGGGACTCGGCTTCCTGGTCACCTACGACAAGCTCGACCGGAATCTTCCTGGTCTGTGCCTCACGTACACGGTAGCCGAGCTTCTCGTTGCGCTCGTCCACTTCTGTACGGATCCCCTTCGCGCGCAAGGCAGCCGCCAGTTCAGCAGCGTACGGTCCGTGCTTCTCCGGAGATACCGGCAGGATCTCCACCTGTACCGGGGCGAGCCATACCGGCAGGACACCCTTGGTCTCTTCCAGCAGGATTGCCATGAAGCGGTCCAAAGAGCCCAGAATCGCTCTGTGGATGACGATCGGTGTTACCTTCTGGCCGTTGGCGTCGATGTAGTTCAGTTCGAAGCGCAGCGGCAGCTGGTAGTCGACCTGCACCGTGGACATCGTAACATCGTGCCCGACCGCTGTACGGATCTGTACATCGATCTTCGGTCCGTAGAACGCTGCTTCGCCCGGTGCTTCGTAGAACGGTACATTGCGCTCCACCAGGACTTCACGCAGAGCTGTTTCACTCAGCTCCCACAGCTCATCATTGCCGAAGTACTTGTCCTTGTTGTTGATATCGCGCAGGGAAAGGCGGAAACGATAGTTGTTGATGCCGAAGTCCCTGTAGACAGCGATGATCAGGTCCAGAACACGCTGGCACTCTTCCTTGATCTGGTCCGCGCGGACAAAGATATGGGAATCGTTCTGGGCAAAGCCGCGCAGACGCTCCATGCCTGTCAGGGCACCGCTCGCTTCATAGCGGAAGTCATCCGCGATCTCTGCGATGCGGATCGGCAGATCACGGTAGGAATGCAGCTGGGACTTGTAGATGACCATGTGCTCCGGGCAGTTCATCGGACGCAGTACATAGGACTCATCCTCATCCATGCCCATCTCCGGGAACATATCATCCCGGTAGTGAGCCCAGTGGCCGGAAGTCTTGTACAGACGTACGTTTGCTACAACCGGTGTCTTGACGTGCACATATCCATTGTTCAGCTCGAGGTTCATCATGTAGTCCGCCATGATCCGCCTCAGTGTAAATCCGTTCGGCAGCCAGATCGGCAGACCGGCACCGACCAGATCGGAGAACATGAACATCTGCATGTCCTTGCCGAGCTTGCGGTGATCCCTTGCCTTCATATCCTCCAGCTCTTCCAGATAAGCATCCAGTTCTTCCTGCGTCGGCAGGCATACGCCGTAGACACGCTGCAGAACCTTATTGTTCTTATCGCCCTTCCAGTACGCACCGGAGTGCTTCAGCAGCTTGAAGTACTTGACCTGCTTTGTGTTCTCCATATGAGGTCCGCGGCAGAGATCGCTGTAATCCCCCTGGGTATAGACCGTAATGGGTTCTCCGTCTTCCATGCCGTTGATCAGATCGAGCTTGTAGACATCGTCCTTGAACAGTTCCAGCGCTTCTTCCTTCGTCACTTCCCTGCCGATGATCTTCTTGGCATCCTTGGAGCACTTCTTCATCTCCTTCTCGATCTTTTCCAGATCTTCATCATGGATGACATCATCGCCGAGATCCATGTCATAGTAGAATCCTTCATCGACCACCGGTCCGACCCAGAATTTTGCATGCGGGTACAGATGCTTGACAGCCTGGGCCATCAGATGTGCACAGCTGTGATTCAGTACGTGCAGCTTTTCATCTTCCTTGAAATTGATCATTTCCTTCTCCTCCTGAACTAAAAAGGCGTCCTTATCACAAAGGACGCCTGGATATGCGCGGTACCACCTTATTTCCCGTATCACTGTACGGACACCTCATAATCTTTAACGCAGATGAAACGGGAATCGATTAAGACCCTGCTCCGGAGCGGTAATCCGACCATCCCTCACTTTCCTCTCACCTACCGGAAAGCTCTCTGATCGGGAACAGAAGGATCATGTCTCCATCCCAGCATTGCCTATGTTATAACGCTAAATATCCTTTTCGTCAATCTTCTGCCTGATACATCCTGGCGGCAGCGACAGCGTTCTGCCATCTGGCATAGCGCTTTTCTGCTTCTTCCGGGCTCATGGAAGGCGCAAACAGGGTATCGCTGTCCGCAAAGCGCGCAAAGTCCTCCATCGTCCAGAAGCCGACAGCCAGTCCGGCCAGGTGGGCAGCGCCCATCGCTGTGGTCTCCAGGTTCGCCGGACGGACAACATCGCACTGCAGCAGATCGCTCTGGAAGCGCATCAGATAGTTGTTCGCACTGGCCCCGCCATCAACGCGCAGGGATGTAATGCGGCTTCCGGTATCCTGTTCCATGGCACTGAGTACATCCTTGGTCTGGT
The DNA here is from genome assembly GCA_016291725.1 of Solobacterium sp. GTDB lineage: Bacteria > Bacillota_I > Bacilli_A > Erysipelotrichales > Erysipelotrichaceae > Bulleidia. The sequence continues at coordinate 397 of JAEEYJ010000212.1, read as the reverse complement.
AGGCCAGGGAATCCAGCGCGGCCTTGGTAATATCCTCCGTAGTTGTTCCGCGGGTCAGTCCGAACAAGGCACCTCTGCACTTATCGTCCCAGTACGGTGCACCAAGCCCGACGAACGCCGGCACCATGATCACGGTTGATCCCTGGGCGGACAGCGCCATTTCCTCACTGTCTGCTGCCTTGCGGAAGAAGCGCAGCTGATCCCGCAGCCACTGCAGTGCACTGCCGGCAACGAATACCGAGCCTTCCAGCGCATAGTTCACCTTGCCGTCAATGCCCCAGGCAATTGTCGTAACCAGACCGTTGCCGGAACGCATCGGCTTCTCTCCGGTGTTCATGAGCAGGAAACATCCCGTTCCGTACGTGTTCTTGACACTGCCGGGCGTGAAGCAGTTCTG
>JAEEYJ010000211.1 GCA_016291725.1 Solobacterium sp. | reverse complement strand
GGACCATTTCCCGGAGCGGATCACAGCAGCACAGTCATAGACAGCGCTGCCGATCTGCATCGGAAAGCCCAGTACCGCTGTATGAGGAAAGGCTGCATTTTTCAGACTGTACAATGCTTGACGGGACTTCTCCAGCAGAAATCTCTGCCGGAAGAGATCCCCGCAGGTGCTTGCGGTGATGCACAGATCCGGGAACACAAGCAGGTCACAGTCCGCATTGCTTTCCATAACACGACGTATTTCTGCAGCATTTGCTGCCGGATCAGCAATCCGGCATCCGGTCACTGCCGTACCGACTATCAGGCTTTTGTCTTTCATTTATGATTCCTCCGGCTCCAGTTCATCAACAATCTCCGGCAGTACCACATCCTTCAGATACCGCCTGGCTTCCACGATCCTGGAAACCGCAGTTCTTACCATCGTAGATGATACATTCCGGTATAGATCCGGCAGTGGAACGACAGTGATATACGGCTCCAGTTCCCGCAGGAACGGGCTGGCCTGTATGATCTCCTCCGCATCATCACCATCCCTCTGCATGACTACAATGCCGAACTCATGACAGATCTCCGGAATGAATGTCCAGCCGGTTTCCAGCTTCTTCAGCCAGTCCGTTCCGATCAGCAGCTTCAGCTCATACCGGTCACTCAGCTGCTTCAGCGTATGATACGTTCTGGGCTGCACTTCCTGACGGAGCTCATGATCGGACACAATCATCCAGTCCCTGCTCTCCGCAATCCTCTGCAGCATTGCCAGCCTGACATCATCCGGATACGCGTAATCCTTGCCTTCCTCAAAACGGATGTACTCATACTTCGTCGGCATGAACAGCACCTTATCATAACCGAGTGCCCGGCGTACGAGATCAGCCAGCTCTATATGCGCTCTTGTCGGCGGATTGAATGCTCCTCCGAAGTAGAGAACTTTCATTTGATCGTTCCCCCGTGCAGTTTGCGGTACATATCCGCGCGGCACTGGGCAACTTTGTGCGTCATGTCCACATAGTGCACATGAGGCATGGTTCTGCGCAGCTCGCCTTCCCACATCCGGTTTTCCAGCTGTTCTTTGATGTATGCCTTCTTTTCCGCGATTCCCGGCAGTTCCTGTACCTGTTCACCGTTGATGATATACGGGACCAACAGCTTCTCCACCCGGTAAGGCACCAGTCTGACCTGCGGATCAAACGCATCCGGGTTCAGATCAATCAAGGAAATCTCCTCCCCGGCTTTGATCTCTTCCTCATCCATGGAGACAATATCGCACTGTCCCTTTCCTTCCTCATCGAAGACACGCCAGGCCATCAGCTTTCCCGGAATAATGGCTTTGGAAGCGGAATCCGAGCACTTCATCTTCGGCTCATATGTACCGTCTTCCTTTTTTACAGCCACCAGCTTGTAAACACCGCCGAAGACCGGGCTGGTCGCCGAAGTGATCAGATTCTCGCCTACCCCGTACGAATCGAAATGAGCATCCTGATAATGCTCCAGGTTGTCGATCTTGGTTTCATCCAGTGAATTGGACGCTACCAGCTTGATATACGGTTTCCCTGCCGCATCGAGTGCCTTGCGGAGTTTCTTGTATCCCCGTGCAAGGTCTCCCGAATCAATCCTTGCACTCTTGACACGCTTATCCGGATCATCCGGATACTTTGCAATCAGTTCATCATCGATCCGGATGAGGTTCGGAAGACCGCTTTCGAAAATGTTGTAAGTATCCAGCAGGAGCGATACATTCCCGGGATACGTTTCAGCATATGCCCGGAAGGCTTCCAGTTCGCTCGGGAAGAACTCGATGAAACTGTGCGCGATGGTTCCTACCGCTCTGACCTCCGGACCGTACTTCATCTCAGCCAGACAGTTGGCTGTACCCACACAGCCGCCGAGTACAGCAGCGTATGCACCATCATTGCCTGCCGAAGCGCCCTGTGCCCGCCTTGTGCCGAATTCCATAACACTGCGCGGATGATTGGTATCCAGACCCACAATATGCGTTGCCTTGGTCGCTATCAAGGAGTGAAAGTTCATCGTCTGCAGCAGATATGTCTCGATCAGGATTGCACCGACCATATCACACTCAATCCTGACCATCGGAACCTGCGGATAACAGACAGTACCTTCCTTCAGTGCATACATATCACCCTTCCAGCGGTACGTGCGCAGGTATTCGCAGAATTCCTCGCTCATGCCCTTATAGCGCAGCCAGCGGACATCACGGTCCGTAAAATGATAGTTCAGCAGGAACTTCATCAGCTTTGCCTGACCGGCGCTGATGGAGTATCCCAGATCATCCGGATTGCGCCGGAAGAACATATCGAAGACCATATACGTATCCTTGTAGCCGTGCAGGAAAAGACTGTTGGCCATCGAGAACTCATAGAAATCCGTAATCATTGCCGGATTGTCATAATCTTCATCCGGGATGTAGGGTTCCACTCTGATTTCACTCATGATCTGTATCCTCCTTTACCGGGATCTGGCAGCTGCCGAGAACTGCAATCGCTGCATCATGCTTTTCCGGTGTTGTTCCTGCACAGGCCTTCGCCAGCACGCGCATCTCAGTGTCAGGAAGCGCAGCCCGCACCATCAAGGCATTGGAGAGTACACAGATGTCAGTGCAGAGTCCGCAGTAATCCACCTGTGCCGGCTGCATCTCCTGCAGCATCTCCGCCAGGGTGCGGCTGCCGAAGGTCGGCTTTTTCAGAATCATAGCGCCGCGCGCTGCCAGTGCATCTTCTACGAGGGGGTTGAACTGCCATCCTTCTGTATTCTCAATGCAGTGTTCTACAGGAAGATATCTGCCTTCCAGGGTAGAAAGATAGTTTTCATGATGGGTGTCCAGTGTCGCAATCACCATGTCATAGGACGGATCCTGGATCGCCCGGACAACCTCCGGAACGATCTGCACCGCTTCCTTTGTGCCCAATGCGGCATCCACGAAATCATTCTGCATATCAACAACGATCAGTACTTTTTCATTCATAGGTTTTCCTCCAGATTCTCAAACAATGGATTGAATGTGTACAGTGCGGCATTCCTTCCGCGCACTTTCCTTGTATTGCCTGTAGGAACCAGCATACGGCGGATATCCCGCCGGAAGTTGCCGGTATCCAGCTTATGACCGCGTATGGATTCATACGCATCCTGGATCTCCCTCAAGGTTACTTCCCTGGGAAGAAGGTTGAAGATAATGCCCGTCAGCGAGGAGCGGTTGCGCAGCTGATCCAGTGCCATGTTCACTGCTTTGATATGATCGGCAGCCAGGCAGGCATTGGAAGTGTCCAGCAGCCGGGAGCGCGTGATTACATGGTTTCCCTTGGCATAGTCAGTGATTTCATACTCCATCCGGATTCCTCGTTCTTCACTGCAGAGGGTAAGAACGGATCTGCGTTCCTGCTCATTTGCGGAAAGCGGCTGTTTGGCAATGGTGAACCAGAGTGCGTCTCCGGCATCATCCCCTGCCTGCGTACGCTTGATGTTTTCGGCTGGTGTCATGGATACATACACTGTTGTGATGACCCGCGTCCTGGGATCCCTGTCCACGTTTCCGAAAGTGTAGAGCTGGTGGAAGTACAGCAGATCATCCATGTTCGTCTCTTCCTTCAGCTCACGCAGTGCAGCATCGTCGAGGTCTTCGTCGATGTTCACAAAGCCGCCCGGCATCGCCCAGTCCCCGATCCACGGATGGTTCCGCCGCCGTATCAGAAGAAGCTTCAGTCTGCTTTGATCAACGGTGAACAGGATCATGTCCACGGTGCAGGACGGCCGCGGCCAGCGACCGGCATCATAGTTCTGCAGGAAGGTTTCGAGGTCCTGCCCCTCTTCGTTCAGTTTTTTGTCCATAATCTTAATATAGTCATTTTGACTATATACATCATAGTATATGGTACAGGATGTGTCAATAAAAAAGACCATATCCTGGGATATGGCCTCAGCCTGTAGTCTTCATGCGCATATGCTTCTTGGGCAGTTTTTCAACCAGCAGTTTCCTTACCCTTTCACCATCGCGCAGTTCAAACAGCATCTCAATGTTGATGGTGGATGTTTGTTTGTTCTTGTCCTCTCCGACAAGCTGGAACACAACGACGAATGCACTTCTGGATTCATAGTAGTCATACCGGGAGATTCCATAGAACGGCAGACGGCGGTAGTTGTACACAATACCTTCTTCTCCGATACCGTCCCTGACCAGGATGACAGCAGACAGTGCCAGCGTCATCAGGATGGAACGCACTGTATCGTACATGGTTTCTGCAGCGACCAGTGTGACCAGCGAGAACATCAGTGCTGAGAGCATCAGCATTCTGTACCGGGTCATGTTCTTGCCCTTGATGATTATATACTTCCTGTTCTTTACATATATCCCCAGCATGTATACGAGAATTCCCGCAAACAACACGCTGATGATTACACTCAATACATTCGCCATATGATTCCCCTTATCTGTATACAGTATCTGATTATAGCATGATCAGGAAGAAAAAGACCATATCAGTCTTTTTCTTCCGTTCTCACAGTGTAGTCATGCTCGTCCGCATCCACAATGATGCGCTTGCCCTCAATATTCGGGTCTTCTATGATCTTCCGGGCAACAGCTGTTTCAATCGTTCTCTGTATATGGCGCTTCATCGGTCTCGCACCGAAGACAGGATCCACACCGAGTTCAACAATGCGTTCCTTTGCGGCATCCGTCACATACAGATCGATTCGCTTCTGTGCCAGACGCTCCTGAAGCTGAGCGAGGAACTTGTCCGCTATCTTCTTCAGCACTTCACCGTCCAGTGCATTGAACACAATGATTTCATCAATCCGGTTGACGAATTCCGGCTTGAAGTAGTTTTTGACTTCGCTCTCATAGTGCTTATCGCGCTTTTCCCTGTCTGCTTCAAAGGCATACTGGGAACCAAGGTTCGAGGTCATGATGATGATTGTATTCTTGAAGTCCACTGTTACACCCTTGGAGTCGGTGATGCGTCCATCATCGAGAATCTGCAGCAGGATGTTGAAGACATCCGGATGAGCCTTCTCCACTTCATCCAGCAGGACGATGGAGTACGGACTGCGGCGGACCGCTTCCGTCAGCTGACCGCCTTCGTCATAGCCTACGTATCCGGGAGGCGCCCCGATCAGACGGGATACACTGAACTTCTCCATGTATTCCGACATGTCGATACGGATGATCTTGGATTCATCATCAAACAGCTGCTGTGCCAGTGCCTTGGCGACTTCGGTCTTGCCGACACCGGTCGGTCCGAGGAAGAGGAAACTGCCGAGCGGGCGGTTCTCGTCCTGGATCTGTGCTTTGGAACGCATGATCGCATCGGATACCAGTCTTATGGCTTCATCCTGTCCGATCACACGCTTTGCCAGAGCTTCCGGCAGATGCAGGATCTTTTCCCGTTCACTGCTGACCAGCCTGTTTACTTCGATATGCGTCCACTGGGATACAATCCGGGCAATCATCTCTTCATCGACTTCCTGCTGAAGCATCCGGTTGTCATCCTTGATGCCGGAATCGTTGATGCGCTTCTCCAGATTGGGAATCGTTTCATACTTCAGCTTGGCAGCCAGTTCATAGTCCGCGTCATTCTGCGCCTGTGTCAGCTTCAGACGGGCATTCTCAAGCTCCTCACGGCAGCGCTTGACTTCATCCAGCCCTGCCTTTTCCCGCTTCCACTGCGCAGTCTTTTCCGCCTTCTCCGCGTTCAGCTTCTCCAGTTCCTGTTCGATCGTTTCCCGGCGCTCTACAGCTCTGGGCTCTGTTTCGCCTTTCAGTGAAGTGCTTTCAATCTTCAGGGTCATGATCCTTCTGTTCAGCTCATCCAGATCCGCAGGCACAGAATCCATCTCTACCCGGATCGTCGCACAGGCTTCATCAATCAGATCGATGGCCTTGTCCGGCAGGTAACGGTCGGTGATATACCGGTTGGACAGAACCGCCGCAGCTATGATCGCATCATCCTTGATGTCCACGCCATGGTGGCTCTCAAAGCGGTCCTTCAGTCCTCTCAGGATACTGATCGTATCTTCTACACTGGGCTCACTGACCTGGACTCTCTGGAAACGGCGTTCCAGAGCTCTGTCCTTTTCAATGTACTTCCTGTACTCGTCAAAGGTCGTTGCACCGATGCAGCGCAGCTCTCCTCTTGCCAGCATCGGCTTCAGCAGGTTCGCTGCATCCATGGAGCCTTCCGTCTTTCCCGCACCGACCAGATTATGGATCTCATCGATGAACAGAATGATGGAACCATCGGCTTCCTTCACCTGATTCAACACACCCTTCAATCGTTCCTCGAACTCACCGCGGTACTTCGCACCGGCAATCAGCGCACCCATATCCAGTTCTATCAGGCGCTTGTCCATCAGTCCCTGCGGGACGTCACCGTTGTAGATCCGCCACGCAAGGCCTTCCACAATCGCTGTTTTACCGACACCCGGTTCACCGATCAGAACCGGATTGTTCTTGGTTTTCCGGGAGAGAATCTCGATCACCCGCCGGATTTCCTCATCCCTGCCGATGACCGGATCCTTTCTTCCCTCACGTACATCCTGGACGATGTCGTGTCCGTATTTTTCCAAAGCATCGAGCTGGCTTTCATTGGTCATTTCATCCATTCTGATTCCACCTCTCCTCTCCATTTCCGCCTTTTCTATATCCTCGGCGGACAGATCAAACTGTGCCCGGATCTCCAGGGATACCGGCGCATCGCACCGGAAGATACCGGAAAGCAAAGCGCCTGTACTCATGTAGCTGTCCTTGGCAGTATTCATGAAGCCGAGCGCATAATTGTACGCATCGTTCAGATACCGGGACACACTGGGCTGTACATTGCCGGATACGGTCGGGAGCTTCTTCTCCTTTGCCGCAACAACGTCAGCCAGTACTTTCTTGTCGATACTGAGCCGTTTCCAGATCCCATCAGCCGCATCGCTTTCCAGGATTGCGGAAAGCACATGCTCAACGGTCAGCTCGCTGCAATGGCTCTGCTGGGCCTTTGTCAGCGCACTGACAATGATCTGCTGAAGCTGCTCTGTCATCTGTTCTATATTCATTCTGTCACCTCCTTCAGGGGGCTACTGGAACTGTTTGCGGAACTTGTCCCAGATCGTTTCCTTGTTCTGGTTCTGCTGCAGGCTCTGCAGCTGTTTGTACAGTTCCCGCTCCTTTGATGTCAGATTGCGGTCAATCGTAATCTTGACCGTGCATAATTGATCTCCGTTGGCACCGCCTCTGAGGCTCGGTACACCCTTGCCCCTCAGGCGGAGGATCTTGCCGTCCTGTGTACCTGCGTCAATGCGCATGCGCACATCGCCGTGGATGGTCGGTACATCGATCTCCGTACCGAGCGTCGCATCCACTGCTGTTACAGGGATCTCCAGAAGAATGTTCTGTCCTTCCCGTTCGAACATCTTATGCGGCCGTACATTGATCTGCAGATACAGATCTCCGTTCGGTCCCCCGTTGATGCCGCGCTCGCCCTTGCCTGCCACACGGATGCTCTGGCCGTCGTTGATTCCTGCGGGAATATTGACGGT